>DASQPY010000587.1:0-9057 GCA_035643735.1 Actinoallomurus sp.
TCATCCGCATCCCGCAGGTTCCCAGGCTACGCCACCGCCGACTCAATTACCACTACTTAACCGTGGGTAACACTTGCGGATGGACGTGTGAGTCGTTAGGAATTGAGGTCTTCGGTAGAGGAAGGGACTACATGAACGCTCAACGAATCAAGGAAAACTTCGCGCTGGTCGCCGATCACGGTCTGGAAGTGGCTGATTACTTTTACGCAGATTTGTTCGGGCGTAATCCGGGTTACCGCTCGCTTTTCCCGGCCTCGATGGGGCAGCAGCACAAGGTGCTTCTCGCGGCGCTTGCGCAGATCGTGGAGTGGGTGGACAACGCTGAGGAATTGGTTCCCTACCTTCAGCGACTGGGCCGCGACCACTACGGGTTCGGCGTCACCGCGGAGCACTACCCGGAGGTCGGTGCGAGCCTCGTCGCGACCCTCCGATACTTCAGCGGCGACTCCTGGACCCAGGAGCTGGAGAAAGACTGGGTGGCCGCGTACGGCGTGGTCTCCGATGTCATGGTGGAGGCCGGCGGCGAGAGGTAGCGCGGCCCCGGGCGCCGCTCCCCGCCGGCGCCCCGCCCGCGCGCCCAGACTGTCCCCCAGGAGAACGCGTGGATGCTCAAGCACTGAAGGATAACTTCGCGCAGGTCGCCCAGCACGGCGACGCTGTGGCTTTGTTCTTTTACTCGGACTTGTTTCTGAGAAACCCCGGTCTACGGGAGATGTTCCCGATCGGAATGACTCACCAACGTGACCGTCTGTTGAGCGCACTTGGACGCATAGTCGCACAGGTCGACAACCTGCCAGAACTCGTTCCGTTCGTTCGTCAGCTCGGCGCTGACCACCGAAAATTCGGCGTCGAGGCGCTGCATTATCCCGAGGTCGGGCAGAGCCTGGTCGCCACTCTGCGGTACTTCTCCGGCCCCGCATGGACTGACACGCTCGCAAAGGACTGGGGCGACGCCTACAACCTCCTGGCGAAGGTCATGGTCGAGGCGGCCGACGAGGACGCGAAGCAGCGCCCGCCCTGGTGGAACGCGCAGATCGTGGCCCACGAACGCCGGCGGTTCGACCTCGCCGTCCTGCGCGTGGTGACGGACCGGCCGCTGCCCTTCCTGCCCGGGCAGTCGGTGGCGGTCGAGGTGCCGGTCCGGCCGCGGATGTGGCGCTACTACTCCATGGCGAACGCCCCCCGGCCCGACAACACGCTCGACTTCCACGTACGGCTCATCGACGGCGGCCCGGTCAGTCCCGTCCTGGTGCGCTCCGCCGGCGCCGGCGACTGGCTCAAGCTCGCCTCGCCGGTCGGCACGATGACCTACGACGAGCGGTCCGGCCGTGACGTGCTCCTCATCGGCGGGAGCACGGGCCTGGCGCCGCTGAAGGCGATCCTTGATCGGATCGCGCTCAGTCCCGCACCGCCGCGGGTGCACCTGTTCTTCGGCGCGCGTACCGCCGACGGACTGTACGACCTCGACGACCTGACCAAGCGTGCCTCGAACAGCCCCTGGCTCACTGTGGTGCCCGCCGTGTCCGACGACCGGGCCGAGGGAGCCACCGAGCAGGGCGTGCTGGCCGACGTGGTCGCCCGCTACGGCCTCTGGAGGGACCACGACGCCTACGTGTGCGGCTCGCCCGCGATGGTCGACGCGACCGTGGAACGGCTCGTGAGCCTCGGGCTCGGCACGGACCGGATCCGGTCGGACAAGTTCGCGGACGCATAGGGGAGAGCGATGAACTCACCAGACATTTCCGGAGCTCAGCGTCTGACCCCCGCCGAGCTGCAGACGGTCAACTTCCGGCGCGCGCCGCTCGGGCGGCGCGGTTTCGACGAGGACCAGGTCCGCGCCTTCCTCGGCCAGGTCGAGCAGGAGCTGGTCCGCGTCCTGAACGAGAAGGCCGCGATGCAGCACGAGGTCGGCCGGCTGCGCGACCGGATCACCGGTAACCCACAGGGCTTCTCGCCCGTGCAGGCCGAGGACGCCCACATCCAGGCGGTCCGCATCCTGTCCAAGGCGCAGGAGACCGCGGACCACTACGTGGCCGACGCCCAGCGCTACAGCCGGGAGATCGCCGAGGAGGCACGCCGGGGCAGGGACGAGATCCTCGCCGAAGCCAAGGCGCGGGCCGTGATGGTCCTGGAGGAGGCGCATCGCCAGGCCTCGACCGCCGCCGAGCAGGTCACCTCCTCGTCCGAGCCGCTGTCGGACGACGAGCGGCGCAACCTTGAAAGCGAGATCGCCTACCTGCGCACCTTCAGCGACGTCTACCGCACGCATCTGCGGTCCTATCTGGAGGCCCTGCTGCGCAATGTGGAGGAGTGGGACCACTCCGAGCACGAATCCGCGCCAACATCGCGTATGCCGTTGCCCCGCCCGCGCTGAGCGTCCCCGGCCTCTGCGACACTGGGACACGCTATGGAATACCTGATCCTCGCCATCGCGATCGTCGTGCTCGCCGTCGTCGCCGCCGGGTTCTTTCTGCTGCGCGGCCGGGCCCGGAGCCGTCCGGCCGCTCCGCCGCCCGAGACCTTGCCGGGCGGCACCGCCGTCCTGGACGACGAGGTGGCGACAGCCGCCCCGCCCGTCGAGGTTCCCGTCGCCCCGGCGCCGGAGATCGAGCTCCCGCCGCCCTCAGCGGGGCGTCTCGTACGTCTGCGCGCGCGGCTGTCCCAGTCCCAGAACGCCCTGGGCAAGAGCCTGCTGGCGCTGCTGTCGCGTGACGCCCTCGACGACGACGCGTGGGATGAGATCGAGGACACGCTGGTCACCGCAGACGTCGGAGTGGTACCCGCCCGGCAGATCGTGGACGACCTGCGGACGAAGGTGAAGGTCCTCGGTTCGCGCGACCCGGTCCAGGTCCGCGCGATGCTCAAGGAGGAGCTGCTCGGCCAGATCGGCGCGGACTGGGATCGGGCGCTGCGCACGGAGCCGCACGGCAACCAGCCGGCGGTCATCCTCGTCGTCGGCGTGAACGGCACCGGCAAGACGACCACGTGCGGCAAGCTCGCGCGGGTCATCGTCGGCGACGGCCGTACGGTCCTGCTCGGCGCCGCCGACACCTTCCGCGCCGCCGCGGCCGACCAGCTGCAGACGTGGGGATCACGGGTCGGCGCCGAGGTCGTACGCAAGGCGGAGGGCACGGACCCGGCGAGCGTCGCCTTCGAGGCCGTCAAGCAGGGCATCGCCGACGCCGTCGACACGGTGATCATCGACACCGCGGGCCGACTGCACACCAAGACCGGGCTGATGGACGAGCTCGGCAAGGTCAAGCGGGTGATCGAAAAGCAGGCCCAGGTCGATGAGGTGATCCTGGTCCTCGACGCGACGACGGGACAGAACGGCCTGCGGCAGGCACGCGTCTTCGCCGAGGTCGTCAACGTCACCGGCATCGCCCTGACCAAGCTCGACGGCACCGCCAAGGGCGGCATCGTGATCGCCGTGCAGCGCGAGCTCGGCGTTCCCGTCAAGCTCGTCGGTCTCGGCGAGGGGCCCGACGACCTGGCTCCCTTCGACCCGGAGGCCTTCGTCGAGGCCATCCTGGGCGACTGATCCGTCTACGTACTGCTAGATACGTACCCGTATAGGTATTTCTCCCGCTTCGCTCAGGGGGCCGATCCGGCACTATTCGAGGTGTTGTGGCGACGTTCCCCCGGGCGGCCGTCACCGTACCGGCGTCGCGACCGCGCGCGGCGCCATCCGGCGGTGCCCCCCATTTTGCCGCCGAGGTAGACGCCGGGGCCGGCACAGGCCAGGACCTGTGCCGGCCCCCGCGTTCGTCAGGACCGGGCGGTGGGCTCCTGCCCGGGGGTGCTGGTGATCCAGACCGCGATCTGTGCCCGTGAGCCGAACCCGAGCTTGTTGAGGATGTGCTCGACATGACCTTCGGCGGTCCGCTGGGAGATGACCAGCTCGGCGGCGATGTCCTTGTTGGACAGTCCCCGGCCGACAAGCCGGGCCACCTCCGTCTCCCGGCGGGTCAGTGGCGGGCGCTCGCCGTTCACCGACTCGGCCGCCGCGATCTCCTCCTCCGCCGTCGTCTCCTCCAGCGCGTACGCGAGCGCACGGCCGACGTCCAGCAGGGCGCCGCGGCGTACCAGCTGGTCAAAGGTCGGGTCTCCGAGAGTGCGCCGGAGGTCGGCCACGCACTGCTCCTGGTATCGGCGGAGATGCCGGTATCCGGCCACCTGTGCCCCGACCGCCCGTCGCGACCTGGGCTCCTGGGAGAACGTCTCAAAGGTCCCCAGCAGCCGCGCCGCGCGTTCGTGCCGGCCGTCCGCCACAGCGATCCAGGCGAGGACCGCCAGGTTGAGCCCGATACCGCGAGGGTTGCCGAGCACGCGGTGGACGGCCAGGCTCTCCTTCACGAGCTCGCCGGCCCGTGCGGTCTCGCCCCGGCGCCAGAGGGTGACGCCGAGCATGGTCACCAGATGCGCCCGGTAGAGCCCCTTGCCGTGGGCGTCGCACAGGGCGATGCCCTCCTCGGCGGCGGAGACGGCGGATTCGAGCTCGCCGCAGAGAGTGAGCGCGCCGGTGAGCCACAGCTGCGCCCGGATGCGGCCCATGATGTCGCCGGTCGCGCGCTGCTGCTCGGCCGCGTCCCGGCAGAGCGAGACCGCGGCCGCCGCGTCGCCCTGGTCCAGTGCGACCAGCCCGCGCTGGAGAGCGACGTCGGCGAGGATCACGCCGTGCCCCAGGCGTTCGCCGATCTCCTGCGCCTCGTCAAGCATCCGGTCGGCCATGTCGGGCTGGCCGTCGACCACGGCCAGCCAGCTGTCGATCACCAGTGCACGGCCTCGGGCACCGTCCGGCGTGTGGTGCATGGCCAGTCCCTGCGCCAGCCGCTGACGTCCTTCGCCGAGATAGCCGCTCAGCCAGTGGTTGCGCAGGTCGGCGGCCATGTACAGGCCGTTGGCGGCGCTTTCGGGCCGGCTGAAGCAGTAGTCCATGGCCGAGCGGAGGTTGGCGCGTTCGAGCTTCACCCGGGCGAGCATGGTCAGCTGCGAGGATCCGGGCCGCGCGAGCGTGTCGGAACACATCCGCCGGTAGTAGTCGCAGTGGCGCCGGTGCACGGCCTCCGCCTCGCCGGACTCGGCCAGTCGCTCCCGGCCGTACTCCCGTAGGGACTCGAGCAGCCGATAGCGGATCTCGAGCGGAGTCTCCTCCGTGACCAGTACCGACTTGTCCACCAGCCCGGTCACGAGGTCCAGTACGTCCTCGCGCGCGATGCCGTCGCCGGAGCAGACCGCCTCGGCCCCCTCCAGGTCCAGGCCGCCGACGAACACCGAGGACCGTGCCCACAGCAGTTGCTCCTGCGGGGTACAGCGGGCGTAGCTCCAGTCGATCAGCGCCCAGAGGGTCCGATGGCGCGGCTGTGCCGTGGAGGACCGGAACTCGAGCACCCGGAACCTGTCGTCCAGACGGTCGAGCAACTGCCGGACGGAGAGCGCCCGCAGGCGTACGGCCGCGAGTTCGATCGCCAGCGGGATGCCGTCGAGACGGCGGCAGATCCGCTCGACGGCGTCGTGGTTCTCCTCGGTCACCGTGAAGTCGTGCAGCACCGCCTGGGCCCGGTCGGCGAACAGCCGGACCGCGTCGCACTGCGTGGCGGCCTCGGCGGAGTTCGCGCCGGCCTCGGGCAGCGAGAGCACCGGGACGGTCAGCGCCTGTTCGCCCGTGATGCCGAGAAGCTGCCTGCTGGTGGCGAGGATTCGCAGCGAGGGGGCGCTCCGCAGCAGTGTCTCGGCCAGCGCGGCGCATGCGGGCCGGAGGTGCTCGCAGTTGTCCAGGATGATCAGCGCGGTCATGTCCCGCAGATGCTCGGTCAGGACCTCCATGGCAGGCCGCCCGGAGCGATCGTCGATCCCGAGCACCTCGGACACGGTGTGCGTGAGGAGTTCGGGGTTCTCCAGCTCGGCGAGCTCGACCAGCCACACGCCGTCCTGGAACGCCCGCCACAGCTCGCCGGCCACCCGGTAGGCCAGCCGGGTCTTGCCCACCCCGCCCACCCCGGTCAGGGTCACCAGCCGGGACGTGGACAGCAGGCGTTTGACGTCGGCCATCTCGTGCCGACGCCCCACGAAGCTCGTCACCTCGGCCGGCAGCCCGCGCTCACGCCACCGACCTGAGGTACGCGTCACCATGAAACCCTGTACCCGCCGCGAACCTGCTAGTGCTGACCTGCGAAGTTGTCATATCACTGTACGCACGGCCGTCCGCGGTCCGACAGCCCGGTGGCCGGCCTCCCGCGCCGCCGGTGCACGTCGATCTTCGGGCAGACGGGTAACAAGCGGTCCGAAATATCCCGGAAACACGGGCGGGCAGGGTTTCACACCGGCGAAACACTCATGCCCCGTAGGTGAAACGGCGCTCCTCGAAGCTCCAGAGCAGTATCGACCACCTCACCCGAAGGGACGCCGCATGCCGCCGGACGTTCTCAAGATGTTGGATTCAGGCGATACCGCCTGGCTGCTGGCGAGCTCAGCTCTCGTGCTTCTCATGACCCCCGGTCTGGCCTTCTTCTACGGCGGTATGACCCGGTCGAAGAGCGTCCTCAACATGCTGATGATGAACTTCGCCACCATCGGCATCGTCAGCGTGCTGTGGGTCCTCTACGGCTACTCCCTCGCGTTCGCCAAAGACGTCGGCGACCACGGCTTCATCGGCGGGTTCGGCCGGGTCGGCCTGAAGGACACGCTGATCTCGGCCTCGGGCACCTCGCCGGAGCTGGCCTTCGCCTCCTTCCAGCTCATGTTCGCGATCATCACCCCCGCGTTGATCAGTGGCGCCATCGCCGACCGAGTGAAGTTCGGCGGGTGGTGCGCCTTCGTGGCCATCTGGACCACGGTCGTCTACTTCCCGGTCGCCCACTGGGTGTTCTTCTTCGGTGACCTGACGACGACCAAGGACGGTGGTTTCCTGGCCGACCACGTCGGAGCGCTCGACTTCGCGGGCGGCACCGCGGTCCACCTGAACGCCGGTATGGCCGGCCTGGCCATGGCCCTGGTGGTCGGCAAGCGGGTCGGCTGGCCCAAGGAGCCGATGCGCCCGCACAACGTCCCGTTCGTGCTGCTCGGCGCTGGTCTGCTGTGGTTCGGCTGGTTCGGCTTCAACGCCGGCTCGGCGCTGGCCGCCAACGGCCAGGCGTCGGTGGCGTTCATGAACACGCAGGTCGCGACGGCCGCGGCGGCTCTCGCGTGGGTCATCGTGGAAAAGTTCCGCTATGGCAAGTCCACGGCACTGGGCATGGCCTCCGGCGCGGTCGCCGGACTCGTGGCGATCACCCCGGCCTGTGCCTCGGTCAACCCGATCGGTGCGATCATCGTCGGCCTCGTCGCCGGTGCGCTCTGCTCCGTCGCGGTCGGCATGAAGACCAAGTTCGGCTTCGACGACTCGCTCGACGTCGTCGGCGTGCACGCGGTCGGCGGCGCGGCGGGCGCCCTGCTGATCGGCTTCCTGGCCACCCCGACCGTGACCGGCATCCTCACACCGGCGAAGGGCGACGGACCGGCCGGCCTCCTGTACGGCGGCGGCCTCAGCCAGCTCGGCAAGCAGGCCATCGGCGTCGTGATGGTCGCCGTGTACTCCTTCGTCCTCACCTGGATCATCGGCAAGATCCTCGACAAGATCATGGGTCTCCGGATCACCGACGAGGACGAGGTGTCCGGGATCGACTTCGCCGTCCACGCGGAGACCGCGTACGAGATCGGCGGGGCGTTCGGCGGCGCCGGCGGCGGATCGAGCATCATGGCCGCCCTGAAGGGCGACAACGGCGGGCAACCGGCGGAAAAGCCCGGCGACACGAAGGTGGAGGCTGAGGCATGAAGCTCGTCACGGCGGTGATCAAGCCGTTCAAGCTCGATGACGTGAAGGCCGCGCTCGAGACGTTCGGCGTGAACGGCCTCACGGTCAGCGAGGCCAGCGGATACGGCCGGCAGCGCGGGCACACCGAGGTCTACCGGGGCGCGGAGTACAAGGTCGACCTCGTACCCAAGCTCCGCGTCGAGGTCCTCGTCGACGACGAGGACGCCGATGACATCGTCGATGTGATCGTGAAGGCGGCACAGACCGGCAAGATCGGCGACGGCAAGGTCTGGTCGGTCCCGGTCGACACCGTGGTGCGCGTCCGTACCGGTGAGACCGGGCCGGAGGCACTGTAGGGGTGACGGACACGCTCGGGGGAGGGCAGGGCCCGGCTGAGGCGATGTCCCGGCCGGGCCCTGCCGTCGTGCCGGCCTCGACGGACCATCAGAGCGCCCGTGCGCGGCTGCACGCCGAGCGGGAGGAGCGGGCGGACGATCTCGACCGCACGCTGGCGCGGCTGGTCGGGGCCGAGCCCGACGTGGCGCTGCTCGCGGTGGGCAGCCACGGCCGCCGGGAGCTCACGCCGGGCGGCGACGTCGACCTGGTCCTGCTCCACCGGGGGCGGCCCGACATCGCCGCGCTCGCCGATCGCGTCTGGTACCCGATCTGGGACTCGGGGCTGCGCCTCGACCACTCGGTCCGTACGCCTGATGAGGGCCGCGCCGTCGCCCGCGAGGATCTCAAGGCGGCCACCGGACTGATCTCCGCCCGCCACGTGGCGGGCGACCCGGAGCTGACGAGGCAGGTGCGCGAGGCGGTGCTCGCCGACTGGCGTGCCGACTCACGGCGCCGGCTGCCCGAGCTGCGGACGATGACCCGGCGCCGGTGGGAGGACGACGGCGAACTCGCGTTCCTGCTGGAGCCGGACCTGAAGGAGTCGCGCGGCGGGCTGCGCGACGTCCACGCGATCCAGGCGGTCGCCGCCGCGTGGGTCACCCCGGCCCCGGCGGACCGGGTCAAGGACGCCTACTCCCTGCTCCTCGACGTCCGGCACGCCCTGCACGCGTCCACCGGCCGCGCGGGCGACCGTCTCGTCCTCCAGGAACAGGAGGCGGTGGCCGGCGCGCTGGGCCTGCTCGACGCGGAGGTGCTGCTGCGCGCCGTGGTGGAGGCCGCACGTACCGTCACGTTCGCCGTCGTCCTCCCACCGGCGCCGGGTCATCGTCCGCAGCTCGGGCAGCCGGCGCCGTGAGTCGGCACGCCAG
>DASQPY010000588.1:0-3140 GCA_035643735.1 Actinoallomurus sp.
GATCTCGTCGACGCCGATCGAGTCGGGCAGCACTTCTCGCAGCGCCTCGACGTTCACGGCGTACCGCTCGTCGAGCGCCGCGGCCTCTGTGGCGGCGTCGAGCTTGGTGCGTACGTCACCAGAGAGGTACTCCGCGGCGCGTGCACCAGGCTGCGGTGACCGGGTCGTCGTAGACCAGGTCACCGAGCCGGGTACCCCTCGGCCTCATCGACCCCGAGGAGACGTGCGATCATGGCCAGGTCGACGCGCCGGTCTCGTCCAGCGACAGCGCCACCGCCTCCGAGGGGGTCTCGGCGCCCCGTTTGACCGGCCGCGGGACCACGACCCGCTTGGTCAGCAGCGAGGCCGGGCTGCTGGTCTGGGACTCCTCGTCGAACCGCTCCAGCGCCGCACCAGCGAGGTGTGCGGGTCATGCCGGAACGTCACCAGCGGCCGGGGCCTGATCCGGGCCAGTGTCTCGACGACCTCCGGTCGACCCGTGGCCGGGTCCAGCACCGGTTCGCCGGTCATCGGGTCGGTGCCCGCCTCCTCCCGGCCGGTGCACCGCAGCGTGTACCGGTTCAGCGGGCCGTAGCTGCCCGAGCTCGGCGGTGTCCTCGGCGTCGCCGGCCTCGGCCTCCAGGAGCGCGGGCGCCGTCACGCAGCCGCAGGAGGTGCCGCAGCTCGACCTGCTGCGTCTTCGGCACCGCCAACGGCTCCAGCGAACCGTTGTGCGCGACACGGAACTCCGCACCCTCGGCGAGGATGGTGCCGTCCCACAGGTCCGTGGCCGACTGGACCGCCTGCGCGCGCTCCAGGACGTCCTCGGCCGAGATCTCGGTGAATCCCTGACCGGCAGCGCGGGCCCGCTCGACGATGTCGGACAGGCCGATCGCCAGATGCCCGTCGACCGTGGTCAGGATGGTCAGGTCGTCGGCCACGACCGAGACGGTTTCGGCGCCGTACATGCCGGTGCCGACCCGCGGCCGGCCGAGCACGTGCTCGGGGTGGTCCTCGAAGTAGTTATTGACGAGCACCACGGTGCCGTCGACCGTGCGCGGTGTCACGGTCTCCCACGTCTCGTCACGGGGCTCGGTGCCATCGGGGCGGCGCTGGAAGATCAGCAGGTCGGTCAGCGCCTCGGTGCCGGCCGCGTGGCGGTGCGCCCCCGAGGGGAGCCGGACCGCGCCGGCCAGGTCGGCCATGCTGTTCATCTCCCGACGGGCCGAGGGGTTGGCGGCGTCCATCGTAAAGCTTCTGGTCAGCACGGCGACCATGCCACCGGGGCGGGTCATGGCCAGGGACTTGATGATGAAGTAGTTATCCGTCATGGGCAGCGATGCGTCTTCGAGCCACTTGAGCGCGGCGCGGATCTCGGCCGTCGGCTCGGGCCTGCGGTCCTCCAGCACGAACGTGTGATCCCGGAGCGCTCGCCGGAGAATGGCGATGTGGGGGCGTCCCTTGCGGCCGGTCACGAGCACGGGTGTGACCGTCAGCAGGGAGTCCACGGCTGACTCTCGCGACTTGGCTGGCACACCGGGGCGCGTCATCCCCCAGCACGAGGCAATCGACGATCTGCGCCGCGAGCTGCTGACCGCCCTGCCGATCGTGTTCGTCATCGCAACGATCGGCGCCTACCTCCTGGCCACCGCCACACTACGGCCGGTTGAGCGCATGCGTGCCCAAGCTGCCGCCGTCACCGAAGACACACCCGACCGGCGGCTGGACGTCCCACCCAGCCGGGACGAGATCGCCCGTCTGGCCGCCACCCTCAACGACATGCTGGACCGGCTGCAGGCCGCACTGGACCGCGAGCGGCAATTCATCGCCGACGCTGGCCACGAACTGCGCACCCCGCTCAGCATGCTGCACGCCGAGATCGAGCTGGCCCTGCGACACCCACGCGACGCAACCGACCTCCGTGCCGCCCTGGTCTCCGCCCAGGAGGAGACCGTTGGGCTGGTACGGCTCACCGAAGACCTGCTCCTGCCGGCCCGTACCGACCGCCACGACCAGCACGTCCGCGACGAGGGACAGGTGCGGGTGGCGCCCCTCCTGCACCGGGTTACCGATCGCCTCTCAAAGCGGCACAGAGTGACGGACACCAAGCTCGTCTTCTGCACGAGGACCGGCGGTCCCCTCGACGCCGGCAACGTACGACGGTCGTTCCGAGCCATCACCAGGAAGGCGAAGATCGAGGAGGACTGGACTTCCCCGAGAACTACGTCACTCCTTCGTGAGCATCATGAGTGACAACGGCGTACCCATCGAGACCATCGCCGATCTCGTCGGGCACGCAGGCACCGCGGTGACCGAGAAGGTCTACAGACACCAGCTCAGACCGGTCATCACCAAAGGCGCCGAGACCATGAACACCATCTTCAACAGCAAGACCCGAGCAAGATCCGTATGAGGTGGCTACCACTTTGGCTACCACTGACCGTCCAAGATCGAAAAAGGGCTCCGGACCAAGATCCGAAACCCTCACTGACCTGCTCTCACACTGGTGGGCGATACTGGGTTCGAACCAGTGACCTCTTCGGTGTGAACGAAGCGCTCTCCCACTGAGCTAATCGCCCCTGACAGGTTCCCCCGTCGCCAGCACAGATTAGCGCATCCCAGCCCCTCCTCGCGCGCCGGCCGAGTCGCAGGGTGGGGGTCAGAACGGCAGGCTCAGCCCGAACGTCGCGAGGTACGCGATCACCCCGGCCGCGACCACCAGGCCCGCGGCCACGGCGATGAGGGTGTTGCGGCGGCGGGCCTCCGGGTCCAGGGCCTTGTCCCTGGCCTTGCTCGCCTTGTCCTTCGCCCACAGCAGGGCCGCCTTCGCCCAGGCGAACTCCGTCGCCAGGATGGCGAAGCCGACGAAGATCGCCGCCCAGCCGGGGCCTGGCAGGACGAGCATCGCGACGCCCGCGAGCAGTACGGCCATACCCACTGTGAACACAGCGATACGCCATGCGTTGTTCAACAATGTGTTCCGTCGGACGCGCTCGCGCCACCTCATCAAGTACTCAGACACGCCTCGACCTTAGCCCGCTCCGGATCGACCTTAGCCCGCTCCGCTTCCACGCAGGTCAGAGCGGGTATCAGATCGGTGAGGCCGGTCAGATCGGGTTCGGGGGGCGGAATGTTCTTAGGAGTTTTCGCAGTTACGGGTC
>DASQPY010000589.1:0-3150 GCA_035643735.1 Actinoallomurus sp.
TTCGAGGACCCCCAGTGGCGCCACATCACCGACTGGAAGGCCGAGCTGGGCCCCTTCTACGACCAGGCGCGGAGGATGCTCGGCGTCCGTACGAACCCGACGGTGACCCCGGCCGACGCGGCCGTGAAGCGGGTCGCCGAGCGGATGGGCCGGGGTGAGACCTTCCATCTCACCCCCGTCGGCGTGCTCTTCGGCGACGCCGGCGAGCGGGTCGAGGACCCCTACTTCGGCGGCGCCGGCCCGCGCCGCGTCGCTTGCACCGAGTGCGGGTCGTGCATGACCGGCTGCCACGTCGGCGCCAAGAACATGCTCACCGAGAACTACCTCTACCTGGCCGAGCACGCCGGTGCCGAGATACTGGCGATGACCACCGTGACCGCCGTACGGCCGAGGGCCGAGGGCGGGTACACGGTCGAGACCCGGCGTACGGGCCGGCGGGCGCGCCGGCTGCGGCGCACCCTCACCGCCGAGCACGTGGTGTTCGCCGCCGGGACGTACGGCACGCAGCGGCTGCTGCACCGGATGCGGACCACCGGCGTGCTGCCCCGGCTCTCCGAACGGCTCGGCGTGCGCACCCGGACCAACTCCGAGGCGATCCTCGGCGTCGAAAGGTTCGGCCGCAAGGGCGAGGACCACTCCCGCGGGGTGGCGATCACCTCGTCGTTCCACCCGGACGAGCACACCCACATCGAGCCGACGCGCTACGGTCCGGGCTCCAACGCCATGGGCGCGCTACGGTCCCTGCTCATCGACGGCGGCGGCCGCACGCCCCGCTGGGCGAAGTTCCTCGGCCAGGCCGCGGCCCACCCGCAGGACCTGGTGCGCCTGCCGAACCTCCGTGACTGGTCCCGCCGTACGATCGTCGCCCTGGTCATGCAGACCCTGGACAACTCGATCACCGTCGTGCCCTCCGCGTCAGGGCGCGGCATGCGGGCCCGGCGGGGCCACGGCGAGCCGAGCCCGACCTGGATCCCACAGGCGCACCGCGCGGTCCGGATGCTGGCCGAGGAGATGGGCGGCATGGCCGGGGGCACCTGGCTGGACCTGTTCAACATCCCGACGACCGCGCACTTCATCGGCGGCTGCACGATCGGTTCGTCGCCGGCGGAGGGCGTGATCGACCCGTACCACCGGGTGTACGGCCACCCTGGCCTGCACATCGTGGACGGCTCGGCGGTCTCGGCCAACCTGGGGGTGAACCCCTCGCTCACCATCACCGCCCAGGCCGAACGCGCGATGGCGTTCTGGCCCAACCACGGCGAGGACGACCCGCGCCCGGCCCTCGGCTCGGCCTACGAACGCCTGAACCCGGTGCCGCCGAACTCCCCGACCGTCCCCGCCGGCGCCCCGGCCGCCCTGCGCCTTCCCATCTCGCCCGCCTGACCCGGCCGGAAAGGAACGTCGTTTTCGGCCGATCGCGGTGTCCGCCCGAGTCAGGCGGTGGTGGCCACGGGGAGAAGGTCGCGTTCGGCGAAGACCTTCTTGGCGACGAACGTGGCGTTGAGGGCTCGGGGCATGCCGCAGTAGACCGCGGAGTGCAGCAGGGCCTCGACGATCTCGGCCAGGCTGAGACCGACGTTGAGGGCGGCGTTGATGTGGACCTCGAGCTGGGGCTCGCAGCCGCCGAGGGCGGTGAGCATGCCGAGGGTGACGAGCTGCCTGTCGCGGGGCGGCAGGCCGGGGCGGGCGTAGATGTCGCCGAACGCCCAGGAGACGACCTGGTGGCCAAGCTCGGGTGAGATGTCGGCGAGAGAGTCGACGACCTTCTGCCCGGCCTTACCGTCGATCTCCTGCAGGACCTTCAGGCCGTGCTCGTACCGTGCTTCGCGGGTCATCGCTCTCCCAGTGCCAGATGGCGGCTGTGCGGTCATGTCGTGAACGATAGGAGTTGAAGCGCGCTCCAACGCAAGCCGGGATTTCAGTGGACTCGATCACCCGAGAGTGTCGTCCTCGCGGACAGGCGCCGGTAGGCAGCCAGCAGGTCGTCGCGGTCCTTCTCGGGGAGGTGGCGTACGGCCTCGCGGATCGTGACGCCCGAGATCACGGCCACACGGTCGCGTACCCAAGCGGTCACCCACGCGGGCTCGGACTTGGCCAGTTCGCGCAACACCCAGCCCAGCGCCTTGCGGATGAAGAACTCCCGCTCCTCGATGAGGGCGTCGCCGTAGCGGGAGAGCCGGTCCAGGTCGGGGCCGCCCGAACGGATGCCCGGCAACAGCGCGAGCAGCGACGTGCGCCGGATCCAGAGGTTCTCGTCGCCCACCCACGCGTCGAGGGTGGTGGCGAGCGCCGGATACCGCGTGACCAGGCCGCCGACGACCTTCTCGGCCAGCGCGTCCACGTACGCCCAGGTGTGGGAGGCGCGGATCAGCCGCTCGGCCACGGCCAGGTCGGCGGCGGTCAGCAGCGGGGTGTTGCGGATCAGCACCTCGATCGCCGCCATCCGGCGTTCGTGCAGCGGCTCGTGCCAGAGCTCCTCGGCCAGGGCCAGCGTCCGCTCGCGGTCCAGCCCCTTCGCGGCGGCGACCGCGACCCCACGCAGGGCCGGCAGGCCCACGCCCAGATGGCGCAGGTCGCTCTTCAGATAACGCTTCTCCCGCTCGGCGCGGACCGGGTCGGCCAGCTCGCCCAGCCGCGTCGTGATCTCGTCCACGGCCGCCATCGGATCAGTATGGGCCCCCACGAGGAAAAACACCCGCCGCACCGGCACTAGACTGTGGCCATCCCGCGACTCCGAAAGGCGTTCTTGGTGTCCGTCGAGTCAGTCGAGCAGTCCTTCGACACGGTCCTCGTTGTCGACTTCGGGGCGCAGTATGCGCAGCTCATCGCCCGCCGCGTACGGGAGTGCCACGTCTTCAGCGAGATCGTGCCCTCGACCATGCCGGTCGCCGAGATGATCGCCAAGCGGCCGAAGGCGATCATTCTTTCCGGCGGTCCCGCGTCGGTGTACGAGCCCGGTGCGCCGGCGGTGCCGGACGGTCTGTTCGCGGCCGGCGTGCCGACGCTGGGCATCTGTTACGGCTTCCAGGCGATGGCGCGAGAGCTGGGCGGCACGGTCGCCAACTCCGACATCGCCGAGTACGGCCGTACCGACCTGACGGTGCTCCAGGAGGGCGCGCTCCTCGCCGGGCTGCCCGACGAGCAGTCGGT
>DASQPY010000590.1:0-13010 GCA_035643735.1 Actinoallomurus sp.
CCGCGCCTGGGACATGGCGTTCTACGGCCTCCGCTTCCGGCCTGGCGAGCGCGTCCTCACGTCGGCCAGTGAGTACGGCAGCAACGCGATCGCCCTCCTGCACGCCGCCCGCGAACGCGGCATCAAGGTGGAGGTACTCCCGGACGACGAGCACGGCCAGGTGTCCCTCGACGCGCTGGCCGCGACGCTCGACGACGACGTGGCGCTGGTCGCGGTCAACCACGTCCCGACTCACGACGGGCTCGTCAACCCGGTCGCCGAGATCGGCCGGCTGACGCGTTCGGCCGGCGCGCTCTTCCTGGTCGACGCCTGTCAGTCCGTCGGCCAGATCGCGGTCGACGTGGACGAGATCGGCTGCGACATGCTGTCGGGAACGGGCCGCAAGTTCCTGCGCGGGCCACGCGGCATCGGTTTCCTCTACGTACGGCGCGAGGCATTCGACCAGATCTCCCCGACGTTCCTGGACGACCGCAGCGCGGAATGGACGGGGCCGGAGTCGTACGAGCTGTCCCCCGACGCCCGGAGGTTCGAGAGCTTCGAACGCTCCGCCGCGCTGCAGCTCGGACTCGGCGCGGCGGCGGAGTACGCCATGGCGATCGGTCTGGACGTGATCGAGCGCCGGGTGACCGAGCTGGCCGGGCGACTGCGCGCGGCGCTCGAGGAGGTCCCGGGCGTCACCGTACGTGACCGCGGAGAGCGTCGTTCGGGCATCGTGACCTTCACGCGGGACGGCCACGCCGCGGCGGACATCGTCGCGGCCCTGGCCCGCCAGAAGATCAACGTACGGCTGTCGGAGCAGGCCTACCGCTACGACGGCGGGGTCGCTCCGGCGCCCCGCGTACGCGCGTCGGTGCACTACTACAACACCGAGGATGAGATATCCCGGCTGGTCAGCTCCCTATAGGGCCCATAAACCGATATCGCTCGCTATCTTGAATCATTCAGGTTAAAGGCATAGCGTGGTGGCCGTGGAGGACACGAACCACCCGCGCGACTCCGCCGCCGAGCTCCGCTCGGCCGGGCTCAGGGTGACGGCCGCTCGGCTCGCCATCCTCGACACAGTGCGCGCCGGCGACCATCTGGACGTCGACGCCGTCACTTCCCGTGTACGCGACCGGCTGGGCCACGTGTCGTTCCAGGCCGTATATGAGGCCCTCCACGCCTTCACCGCGGCGGGTCTCGTACGCCGGATCGAACCCGCGGGGAGCCCGGCCCGTTTCGAGTGCCGGGTCGGGGACAACCACCACCACCTCGTTTGCCGCGAGTGCGGGCGCCTCACCGATGTCGACTGTGCGGTCGGGGAGGCTCCGTGCCTCGAGCCTGCCGATGACGCCGGATATGTGGTGGACGAGGCGGACGTCACCTTCTGGGGTTTCTGCTCTGACTGCCGTCAGGCTCACAAGGGGGAATTTGCGCAATGACTGATCAAAGGCCCATCACCACCACTGACGCCGGTATTCCGGCGCCCAGTGATCACGATTCGCTCTCGGTCGGGCCGAACGGACCGCTGCTCCTTCAGGACCACTACGTGATCCAGAAGATGGCGCAGTTCAACCGTGAGCGTGTGCCTGAGCGCGTCGTCCACGCCAAGGGTGGTGGCGCCTTCGGCTTCATGGAGATCACCGAGGACGTCAGCCAGTTCACCAAGGCGAAGCTCTTCCAGAAGGGCGCCCGCACCGACCTGCTGCTGCGGTTCTCCTCCGTCGCCGGCGAGCTGGGCTTCCCGGACACCGTGCGTGACCCGCGCGGATTCGCGCTGAAGTTCTACACCGAGGACGGCAACTACGACCTCGTCGGCAACAACACGCCGGTCTTCTTCATCCGCGACCCGAGCAAGTTCTCCGACTTCATCCACTCCCAGAAGCGCCGCTCGGACAACCACCTGCACGACCACAACATGCAATGGGACTTCTGGACCCTGCGCACCGAGTCCGCGCACCAGGTGACCTTCCTGATGTCGGACCGCGGCACGCCGTACTCCTGGCGCCACATGAACGGCTACGGCAGCCACACCTTCATGTGGATCAACGCGGCCGGCGAGAAGTTCTGGGTCAAGTACCACTTCAAGACCGACCAGGGCGTCAAGAACTTCACCGACGCCGAGGCCGGCGAGCAGACCGCGCTCGACCGCGACTTCCACATCCGCGACCTGAGCTATGCGATCAACGCGGGCGAGCACCCGACGTGGACGGTGCAGGTCCAGGTCATGCCGTTCGAGGACGCCGCTGACTACCGGTTCAACCCGTTCGACCTGACGAAGGTCTGGCCGCACGGCGACTATCCGCCGATCAACATCGGGAAGTTCACGCTGAACCGCAATCCGGATGACTACTTCGCGCAGATCGAGCAGGCGGCGTTCGAGCCCGCCAACCTGGTGCCCGGCATCGCCGCGAGCCCGGACAAGATGCTGCAGGGCCGGTTGTTCTCCTACCCGGACACGCATCGGTACCGGATCGGCCCGAACTACCTGCAGCTCCCGGTCAACCGGCCGAAGGTGCCCGTCCACAGCTACAACAAGGACGGCGCCATGCGGTACGAGAACTACGGCGACCCGGTGTACTCGCCGAACACCGCCGGCGGCCCGCAGGCCGACCCGTCGGTCTACGACGGCGAGAGCTACGGCGTCACCGGTGAGATCGTCCGCGCGGCCTACACGCTGCATGCCGAGGACGACGACTACGGCCAGCCCCGTGCGCTGTACGACAACGTGCTGTCCGACACCGACCGCGCCAACCTCGCGGGCAACATCGTCGGTCACGCGTCCCGGCCGGAGGTCACGGCCGACATGAAGGCGCGCGTGGTGGAGTACTGGCGCAACGTCTCCAAGGCCCTGGGCGACAACGTCGCCAAGGGCCTCGGAGTCAACGGCGGCTGAGCTCCCCCACCCCCAAGGAAGGGACGGCCCGCCCCCGGGCCGTCCCTTTCTCGACTTCTGAGGGACGCCGGGGTGTGACCGGTCAGGAGACGCGCTGGCCGGCGGCCCGCTGCTCGGCCTCGATCTCGGCGCGGATCGCCGAGTAGAGCGCGTCTGAGGTGTCCGCCTGCACGATCAGCCGGCAGCCCGCACGCAGCTGCTCGATGGTGAGGGCACAGGATGAGGTGCGGAAGGCCCACCATCGCCCGGTGTCACTGATCCACAGCCGCCAGCCGGGGAACTCGGCCTCGAGCCGCGCCATCACGACCACCCCGGGTGCTGGTGACATCACGCATGGACCCTTCAAAGATAAACGAGAGATGATAGGTACGCGAGACCCTGGTGGTGACGCAATACGGTCGGCATTACGTGTTTCGTTTACTTCATCTCGCGGAACCCCGGACGTCGCCGAAAATTGTCTTCGTCAGCCGCCGACCGACGGTAGAAAATCGTTGTGGACGGGACCCGCATGGTCCCCGCGCGAGGCGGCAGGCTAGTGTCCGAAGCAGAGCCATCCGAGGAGGTGCGGTGAACCGACAGCGGGTGAGCAGGATCTCTCGGTCCCTGACCGTGCCCCGCCCTCTCAAGGTCGCTGAAGACCTTGAGCATGCTCACATCCTCGATCGGCCCGCCCGTGGCCTCACCGGCGCCGTGCTCCGCGTGCTCCCGCCGGGGCGCCTCAAGGATCTCCTGCACGGCGTTCCGCTGGGCCACCCCGCCCATCCTCCGCTGACCGATCTCCCGGTGGGCTGCTGGATGGCCGCCACCGTCCTCGACCTGCTGCCGGACACCGAACGCGCCGCCCAGGTGCTGCTGGCGGCCGGGCTGGCGGGCGCGGTCCCGGTGACCTTGACCGGCGTGGCCGACTGGTCGTCGCTCCACATCGAGCAGCAGCGCGTCGGCGTCGCCCACTCTGTCGGCACGGTCGCCGCGACGGGCCTGTTCGCGGCCTCGTTGCTCGCCCGGGTCCGCGGCCGTACGCGCCAGGGCAAGGCCCTGGGCCTCGCGGGGCTCGTCGCGCTCTTCGGCGGCACCTACCTCGGGGGGCACCTGGCGTTCCGCCTCGGCGCGGGCGCCAGCCACGCCGAGTCGATCACCCACCTGGGCCCGCTCGGCTGGCACGACCTGTGCCCGCTGGACGAGCTGCCCGAAGGCTGGCCGGTCCATCGGAGCCTGGGCTACATCAGCCTGTTCGTCCTGCGCTACGGCGAGGACGTGTACGTCCTGGCCGACCGCTGCAGCCACCTCGACGGCCCTCTGCACCAGGGGCGCATGGTCCGGGTCGATGACGAGATCTGCGTGATCTGCCCCTGGCACGGGAGCACGTTCCAGGTCAGCGACGGCACCGTCGTGCACGGGCCCGCGACGGGCCGCCAGCCCGCCTTCGAGACCCGGATCCTCGAGAGCGGCATGATCCAGGTACGCCCCGCCCGCTGACCTCCCCGATCCGCACCGGCTGCGAGAACGGCCATCGGATCAACGCGCTGGGTCAGGAATCGTCGGGCGGCTTCGGGGACGGCTCGCGGCGGTCGTTGAAGGGGTGCTCGACCAGGGCGAGGACGCGGCTGGCCATGAAACGCGCGGTGCGTACCGGAGTGCCGGTGCGGGTCACCTCGGTCACCTCGACGACGCCCCGGCGGTTGACGACCTCGACACGACGCCCCGCGCGCGTGGCCACGACCTCGTACGTGCGCGTCGCCCCGCCGGCGTCGATCATGACCTCCACCCTGTCGCCCTTCATGACCGCACCCTTCTCGAACGTCTATTCGATTATTACCCCGCGACGGCGGCGTTCAACCGGGGTCGAGAGGACGGCCGGCGTCCGCGCGGATCCTGCGCCTGCGGGCCGAGCGGTGGCGGTAGCGGCCGGCGGCTCAGACCAGCTTGACGATCGCGATCACGCCGACGGCCACGATGAGGATGCGCAGGGCCATCGGGGGCAGGCGGCGGCCGATCGAGGCGCCGACCAGGCCGCCGAGCGTCGAACCCACCGCGATGCACACGACGATGGCCCAGTTGACGTGAGCGATCAGGATGAACAGCACCGCGGCGGTGGCGTTCACGACACCCGCCAGGACGTTCTTGACGGCGTTCACGCGCTGCAGGTCCTCGGCGAGGAAGGTGGCCAGCAGGCCCAGCAGGATGACGCCCTGCGCGGCGCCGAAGTAGCCGCCGTACACCCCGCTGGCGAGCACACCGAGCCACAGCCAGGGGCCGCCGTGCGGATGTCGCTGCCGGCCGCCGAGCCACCGGCTCAGCTTCGGCTGCATGACCACGAGCACACAGGCGAGCGCGATCAGTACCGGTACGACGATCTCGAACGTCTCTTCGGGCAGGACGAGGAGCAGCAGGCCACCGGTGATCGCGCCGATCGACGAGGCGGCGCCCAGCCAGAGCACGCGGGTCCGCTGACCGTTCAGCTCACGCCGGTAGCCGTACACCCCCGAGGCCGAACCCGGCACCAGGCCGACGGTGTTGGAGACGTTCGCCACGACCGGTGGGTACCCGAGGGCGATGAGTACCGGGAAGGTGATCAGCGAGCCGGAACCCACGATCACGTTGATGCAGCCCGCAGCCAGCCCTGTAGCGAAGATCAACAGCGCATGCAGGGGGGTCACAGGCCGCCCTCACGAACGCGGGGCGTCACGTGGTCTCCGTCGGACGGATGACCAGGGTGCTGTGCTCGGCGGTTCCCTCGCTTCGCTCGGTCACGTGGTGACGGCACGGGCGTGCCAGCGTCCCTCCTGCCGTTCGACCTGCAGAGGGAGCCCGAAGCACTTCGACAGGTGCTGGTCGGTGAACACCTCGTCGACCTTCCCGTTGGCGACGACCGAGCCGCGGCGCAGCAGCATCGCGTGGGTGAACCCCTCGGGTACCTCTTCGACGTGATGCGTGACGAGCGCCATGGTCGGCGCGAGACGGTCGACGGCCAGGCTGGTCAGCCGCGCCACGAGATCCTCGCGGCCGCCGAGATCCAGACCGGCGGCCGGCTCGTCGAGCAGCAGCAGCTCCGGGTCGGGCATGAGGGCGCGGGCGATGGACACGCGCTTGCGCTCGCCCTCCGAAAGCGTCGAGAAACGGCGCCGGATCAGGTGCGCGCAGCCGAGCGCGTCGAGGAGTTCGACGGCACGGGTTACATCCGTGGAGTCATACTCCTCTTTCCACCGGCCGATGATCGCGTAGGAGGCCGTGAGGACCAGGTCGATGACCTTCTCGTCGGCCGGGACCTTGTCGGCCACCGCCGAGCTGGACAGCCCGATACGGGGCCGCAGTTCGAACACGTCGGCCTTGCCGAGGCGTTCGCCCAGGATCTCGACACTGCCCTCGGTCGGGAACAGCATCGCACCGGCCACCTGCAACAACGTCGTCTTTCCCGCGCCGTTCGGACCGATGATCACCCATCGCTCGTCCTCCTGCACGGTCCAGTCGATGTTGCGCAGCAGCGTCGCGCCCTCGCGCCGGATCTCGACGCCCTTGAGCCTGAGTACCTCGCCGGCCATCGCATCCCTTCGGTATCTCACGTAGCCGCAGGCGGCAGGGCCGCCGGGCACGCACCGGGTCTCCGGCACGAACCTACGGCATTCGGACGCCTTATGGTTGTCGGCATGCGAGTCACACACCCCTCAGCCGCCCTCGTCGCCTGGGGCAACGCGTGGCTGACCGGCCACGTGGGGCTCGACGAGGCCGTCGATGTCGTCGAACGCCTGGACGGCCCGCACGTCGCCGCCGGCATTCCCGATGAGCCGGGCGACATGCCGTTGCGCGGTGCCCTCGCGAGCCTCCGGGTGGCCGGGCTGTCCGCGCTGCGGCTCGCCCTGCCGGCCCCGGGCGACCCCCTCGGGCTGACCGGGCCGCCCGCGTTCAACTCGGCCGCGATCGAGGCCGAAGAGGCCGTGCTCATGACCGTCGGTGACCAGACGTTCGGGCTGATCCCGACCGAGGACCGGCGCGGCTCGTCCTACGTCGGCACCCGCTGGACCATGCATGAGACGCAGTCGGCCGTCGCGGACACCCCGCTGCTTCCCGAGGCCGACCATCGCCTGACCGTGGCCGTACGCGAGGCGACCGAGTCGCTCATGTCCGTCGATGGCGCCATGGAATGGCGGCCGGAGATCGCCGAGGCGCTCGGCGCGTTGCGTGAGTCACATCACCACGAACAGGTCGGCGGTCTGGCCCCCGGATATCCCCCGCGCGCACACCGGGTGGCGGCGCTGGCCGGCCGCCTCGCGGTCGTCGTCGACCTGGCCCGGGGCACCGAGGGTGCCGCCCTGTCCGCCGCCCAGGTACGCCACCGCGCGGATGCCCTGCGTGATCTCGATCACGCCGTACGCCGGGCGCAGGTCGCGGCGTGCAACAGCGTCCTGGACACGGTGAGCTGACCGGCACCAACGGCCTGCGAACACGGCACGAAAAGACAAAGACGCCCGGGGGGAGCCGATGCTCCGCCGGGCGCCGCTGTCGGTTCACTCAGGCTCAGGTGCCGTCCTGCACCACGATCGCCCGGCAGATCTTGTCGGCGAACGTCTGGCTCTTGTCGTCCCAGAGGGGCCACAGCCAGCCGATGTAGCAGGCGAACGAGTCGATGTAGTGCGCGAGCTTGCGCCCGACCCCGCGGCCGGCGCCGAGCAGCTGACCGGTGTCGGCGTCGACGACCTTGATGTGGAGCGCGCGCTTGCCGATCGTCTGACCGGAGTTGCCCTCCAGGTAGCCGAGGAGGCCGAAGCCGGCGATGGAGCCGATGAAGTCGAGGAAGTAGGTCAGGCCGGCGCTGTGGGTCACCGCGGCGATGATCCCCAGCACGATCCCGAGCGGGATGAAGATGATCAGACCGTCCAGGAGCGCCGCCGCGAAGCGGGAGCCCCATCCGGCGTACTGGGTCTGGCTGTAGCCGGGGCCGTAGCCCTGCTGTGAGTACGCCTGCTGACCGTACGGGGGCTGCTGACCGTAGCCCTGCTGCTGCCCGTAGTCCTGGCCGTAGCCGCCGGGCTGCTGCTGCCCGTACCCCGGCTGCTGCTGCCCATAGCCCGGCTGCTGCTGCTGGCCGTAGTCCTGGCCGTAACCGGGCTGCTGCTGCCCATAGCCGGGCTGCTGCTGGCCGTACCCCGGCTGCTGCTGCCCATAGCCGGGCTGCTGGCCATAGCCCGGCTGCTGCTGACCCTGGCCGTACGGGTCGTAGGGGGTGCTCACGCTCTTTCTCCTTTGTCGAAATTACGCCCGTCCGCCGGGCCGGGGCTCCGCGATCTGTTGGGGGTGGGGAGTTCAGAACCGCAGAAACCCGAACCGGGCAAGCTGCCAGACCCATGACAGTGCGACGACCACGCCGAGGAACCAGGCGCGGGTGCGCGGATCGATCGCCCACCACCTGCGCCCCGACCCCAGCGGAGCCGTTGCCAGACCGATCGCCCCCACGAGGACGACCGGGTTCGCGGCAAGGGCCTTGGCCGGATGAGCCGCCCCCAGCTCCATGAACACGGTCGTTCCACCACAGAAGGGGCAGGGGACTCCGGTCAGCGCCCGAATGGGGCACAGTATGCCGGGATCGTGGACCCGATGCACAAATGACACCAATACCGCCGCGGCGGACATAGCTCCGACGCGGAGAATCACACCGCGTGGGCCGGTACCTGCGGCGGCGGTAATACGGTCCACCACGCTGACCGGCCGACCTCGGGCTCGTGACGCGACCCCGTGCCCCCGTGCCACGTCCAAACTGTCGCCCTCCCACTTGGTGCTGTTATGCGGCCTGTGGACCCGTATATCGCAGTAAACCGGGTACGGGTCAAGTCAAAGACCAGGCAGATTCCAGAACGTAACCCGCTGGAGACCTTGCGGCGACGGCCGGCCACCGGCTAAGGGAAGGCCGCAAGCTGCGCGGACGGGGTGTCGGGGCACCGCCCGTTCGGCGTTCGGACCGGTCCAGCGGCGGGTACTCTCAGTCCTCCGCGGCGCCGACGACCTTCGGTGCGGCCGCCTCCGCGCCCTCCGCGACGACGTCGACGACGATCACCGTGATGTTGTCCGGCCCGCCCCCCTGGTTGGCCGCGCTGATGAGCGCGCCCACGGAGGCGGCGGGGTCGGACTCGGTGGTGAGCACCTGGTGCATCGTCTCGGCGTCGACCGGGCCGCTCAAGCCGTCGGAGCACAGGAGGTAACGGTCACCGGGCAGGGCCTCGCGCAGCGACAGGTCCGGCTTGCGTTCGGGTCTGCCGTCGAGCACGCGGACCAGGCGGTTGGCCAGATGGGGGGCCGCACCGTCCTCGCCGGTGAGCATCTTCTCCAGCGTGTGGTCCTCGGTGATCTGGTAGAGGATCCCCTCGCGCAGCATGTAGGCACGCGAGTCACCGATGTGCGCGAGTGCGGTGTGGGTACCCGACCACAGCATCGCGGTACAGGTGGTCCCCATCGACTGGAGCGCGGGTTCGTCCTCGACCTTCTCGGCGATCGCCTGGTTGGCGGCGAGCACGGCACGCTCGACCGCCTCGACGAGCTTGGCCTGGGGCACCTCGTGGTCGATGGACGAGAGGGCCTGGATCGCGAGCGAGCTGGCGATCTCGCCGCCCACGTGTCCGCCCATGCCATCGGCGACCGCGAGCAGCCATGGGCCCGCATACGCCGAGTCCTCGTTGTTCTCGCGGGCACGGCCGACATCCGATCCCGCGGCGTAGCGAATGGCAACTCTCATATGATTTCCGATGTCGTCCTCGGCGGTGCGGTTCACTCAGCCGACTGCTGAGCTTCATCAACATATTCGAACGGCGCGCCTTACGCCTCATGGATCACAGGGTGGATTTGTGGAGTCACCGCTCCGCGAGTCCGTGACGCACCGCGTACAGCGCCGCCTGGGTCCGATCCTGCAGGCCGAGCTTCATCAAGATGTTCGATACGTGGGTCTTGACGGTCTTCTCCGACACGACGAGCGACCGCGCGATCTCGCGGTTCGAACGCCCGAGGGCGATCTGCACCAGCACCTCGCGTTCTCGCGCCGTGAGGGCCGTCGCGCCCTTCTCGCCCCGGTCGGGGCTGAGCATCGCGTCCGCCGCCTCCGGGGCGAACAGCACGTGTCCGTCGTGCACCGCGCGGATCGCCTGCACGAGCGCGTGCGGGTCGACGTCCTTGTAGAGATAGCCGGCCGCGCCCGCGCGTACGACGGGCGCCACGCGTGCACGCTCGCTCGCGCTCGTGAGCACGAGCACCCGCGCCTCGACGCCGCGGGCCCGCAGCTCCTCCAGCGCCGCGAGTCCGTCCACGCCCGGCATCTTCAGGTCGAGCAGGATCACATCCGGCGTCAGCGCCTCGGCCTGCGAGACGACCTCCACTCCGTCCGCGGCCTCGCCGACGACGTCGATGTCGTCCTGCACGCCGAGGAACGTGCGCAGCCCCTGGCGGACGACCGGATGGTCATCGGCGATGAGTACCCGGATCATGTCCGCACCTCCAGGCGTAGGACGGTCCCGGACCCGGACGACTCGATCGTCAGCACGGCGCCGACCGAGGCGGCCCGCTCGCGCATGGACGCCAGCCCCAGCCCGTCACGAGCATCGGCGGACACGTCGAAGCCGGTGCCGTCGTCGCGGATCTCCAGCACACCCTGCGTCAGTTCCACGGTCACCTCGCGCGGGTCGCCGTGGCGCAGCGCGTTGTAGAGCGCCTCCTGGGCGATGCGGAACACCACGGCCTCCGTCTCGGGTGGCAACGCGGTCTCCTCGCCCTCGAACCTCACCGCCGTACGGCGCCCTCGGCTCGCGCCCCACACGCGGTCCAGCACCTGGACGTGCTTACGCAGCGACTCCGCCAGCCCGTCGCCTTCCAGCTCGGCCGGGCGCAGCTCGAAGATCACCTCGCGGAGCTCGGCCAGCGCCTCCTTGGCGAGTGTCTGCACCCGCTCGAGCTCGGGTGCGGGGTCCTTGGCGGCCAGTGCCGCGGCCGCGGTCAGCCGGAGGGAGAACAGCTTCTGGGCGACCGCGTCGTGCAGCTCCCGTGCCAGCCGGGCGCGTTCCTCGATCACGGTCAGCTCGCGGTTGCGCTCGTACAGGCGCGCGTTGGTCATCGCGATGGCCGCGTGCGCGGCGAACAGGATGAGGCGTTCTTCGTCGTCGGCGGTGAAGCCTCCGGCCTGCCGCTTGTTGGCCAGGAAGATGATGCCGAGCGTGTCCTCGCCGTCGCGGATCGGCACGCCCAGGAAGTCGCGCAGCACCGGATGCGCCGTAGGCCAGCCCTCGAACGCCGGTGCCCTGCGGACGTCCGGCAGGCGCTGCACCTTGTCCTCCCGCAGCATCACCGCGAGCAGCCCGTGCTGGCGCGGCAGCGGACCGATCTTCTCCCACTGCTCGTCGCTGACGCCCTCCACCACGAACTCCGCGAACGAACCCGCGTCGTCGGGAACGCCCAGCGCGGCGTACCGGGCGTCGAGCAGCTGCGCCGCGGCCCGCACGATCACCTGGAACACCTCGTGCACGGAAAGATGCCGTGTGACGGCGAGCACGGCAGCGCTGACCGCGTGCAGTGCGGCGTCCCGGTCGGCTTCCACGGGTCGACGGTACCGCCGCGGCCGGTCGCGGGCCGATCGGCCGTGCGCCCTAGACAGGTCCTAGGGCTCTCAGCCGAGGCCGACCGGGCCCGACGGCCGATGCCCCGCGCCGCTCGCGCCTCTAGCGTCATGGACCATGAAGGCACTGATCACCGGGGCGTCCCGCGGACTCGGTCTCGCACTGGCCGGCGCGCTCGCCCGCGAAGGCTGGGAACTGGTCCTCGACGCGCGTGGCGGGCCCGCTCTCGGCAAGGCCACCGCCGGGCTGGCCGGCGCCACGGTCATCGCCGGCGACGTCTCCGACCCCGTGCACCGGGCCGAGCTGGTGGCCGCCGCGGACGGCCTGGACCTGCTGGTCAACAACGCGAGCACGCTCGGGGCCACACCGCTGCCCGCCCTGTCCGGCTACCCGCTGGACGTGCTGGAGCGCGCGTTCGCGGTCAACACGCTCGGGCCGCTGGCGCTGATCCAGGGCGTGCTGCCGGTCCTGCGGGAACGCCGTGGCGCGATCATCAACATCAGCTCCGACGCCGCGACGGAGCCGTACGAGGGCTGGGGCGGGTACGGCGCGACCAAAGCGGCGCTGGAGCAGATCTCCAACGTGCTGGCCGCCGAGGAGCCCGGGGTGTCGGTCTGGTGGGTGGATCCGGGCGAGATGCGGACCGAGATGCTCGCCGCGGCCGGTGAGGACGCGGCGGCCGCGCCCCGCCCCGAAGACGTCGCCGTGCCCGCGTTGCTGAGACTCATCGGCGACCGGCCACCGAGCGGGCGGTACACGGCCTCATGACCGGAGGAGGCACATGACCGCCCCCACCCGGGAGGAGGCAAGCCACACGACGCGGCCGCCGTCCCTGCTGGCCGGGCCGTACCGGATGCCCACGGTCGGCATCGTCTCGGTCGTTGCCCTGCTGGCGTTCGAGGCGATGGCCGTCGGCACCGCGATGCCCGTGGCGGCGCGCGACCTGAACGGGCTGCCGCTGTACGCCTGGGCCTTCAGCGCGGTGTTCATCGCCGGTCTGGTCGCCAACGTGGTCTCCGGCGGCTGGGCGGACGCTCGGGGGCCCGCCCGCCCGCTGTTCACCGGTCTCGCCGTCTTCGTCGCGGGACTGCTCATCGCGGGAACCGCCCCGACGATGGTGTGGTTCGTCGGCGGCCGTGCGATCCAGGGGTTCGGCTCCGGGCTGGCGTCCGTTCCGCTGTACGTCATCGTCGCGCGCGTCTATCCGGAGGAGTACCGGCCGAAGATCTTCGCGGCGATGGCGGGCGCGTGGGTGGTGCCCTCTCTCGTCGGGCCCTCGATCGGCGGCCTGGTCGCCCAGCACCTCGGCTGGCGATGGGTGTTCCTCGGCATCGTGCCGCTGGTCGTCCCGGCCGCGTCGACGCTGGTTCCGGTGCTTCGCGGGCTGCGGACGCGGGGCGCGATGCCACGCGGGCGGATGCTCGCCGCGGTCGCGCTCTCCGCCGGGGCGGCCACCCTGTTGTGGGGGCTCGACCACCGCTCCGTCGTGGCGGTCGCCGGTCTCGCCGGGCTGGTCTACGGTGTGCGCACGCTCATGCCGCGCGGGCTGC
>DASQPY010000591.1:0-4732 GCA_035643735.1 Actinoallomurus sp.
TGATCACTACAACGCCGCCTGCGGCGCCGGCCACGACGAACAGCGTGCTGCCGAGCAGGGCACGTTTCGCGTCGTCGGTCAGCTCGAGCTTGGCGAGCTCGATCTCGGATTTGACCAGGTGAGAGACGCTCCCGGTGGCGATGGCGACCAGCTCACCGAGTGACTTGTCCTCGAGCTGCCCGTCGGAGGTTACCTCGGTCATGTTTCTCCTCTCCGTACGGGGCGGCGCGTCCCCGGCGGGTGGCCTGAAAGGCGAGAGCGGCCATCACCATGGCGACGAGGCACGCGACGAAGACCGCCTTGTCAGAGGTTAGCCCTGTCAGGGATCACCCGTCGTGACCATCCCGGTTTCCCGCGCGGCGACCGCCGAACGCGTACGGGAGGGCGCGGCCGGGCCGGCCGCGCCCTCCCGCGGGCGAACTACTCCTCGGTCTGCGTGGGCAGCTTGTCCGCGATGAGGTCCATGACCGTGCTGTCGGTCAGCGTGGTCACGTCACCGAGCGAGCGGTGCTCGGCGACGTCGCGGAGCAGCCGGCGCATGATCTTGCCGGACCGCGTCTTGGGCAGCTCGGGCACGATCATGATCTGGCGCGGCTTGGCGATCGCGCCGAGGTGCTTGGCGACGTGGTTGCGCAGCTCGCTGACCAGGGCCTCGCCGTCGTCCACGGTGTCGCCGCGCAGGATGACGAACGCGACGATGGCCTGCCCGGTCACCGGGTCGGTCGAGCCGACGACCGCGGCCTCGGCGACCTTCGGGTTGGACACCAGCGCCGACTCGACCTCGGTCGTGGAGATGTTGTGGCCCGAGACGAGCATCACGTCGTCGACGCGGCCGAGCAGCCACATGTCGCCGTCGGCGTCCTTCTTGGCGCCGTCGCCGGCGAAGTAGAGCCCCTCGAAGCGCGACCAGTACGTCTTGACGTAGCGTTCGTCGTCGCCCCAGATCGTCCGCAGCATCGACGGCCACGGCTCCTTGACCACCAGGAACCCGCCGCCGCCGTCCGGCACCGACTTGCCCTGGTCATCGACCACGTCGGCCTCGATACCCGGCAGCGGCCGCATCGCGGCGCCCGGCTTGCCGTGGGTGACGCCCGGCAGCGGAGAGATCATCAGCGCGCCGGTCTCGGTCTGCCACCAGGTGTCCACGACGGGCGTACGGTCGCCGCCGATGTTGGTGCGGTACCAGATGTAGGCCTCGGGGTTGATCGGCTCGCCGACCGAGCCGAGCAGCCGCAGCGAGGACAGATCGTGCTCGGCGGGGAACTCGGCGCCCCACTTCATGAACGTACGGATCGCGGTGGGCGCGCAGTACAGGATGGTCACCTTGTACTTGGCGATCAGCTCCCACCAGCGGCCCTTGTGCGGGGTGTCGGGCGTGCCCTCGTACATGACGCTCGTGGCGCCGTTGGCCAGCGGCCCGTACACGATGTAGGAGTGCCCGGTGACCCAGCCGATGTCGGCCGCGGTCCAGAAGACGTCGGTGTCCGGCTTGAGGTCGAACACCGCGTGGTGGGTCCAGGCGACCTGGGTGAGGTAGCCGCCGGTGGTGTGCAGGATGCCCTTGGGCTTGGCGGTCGTACCCGAGGTGTACATGACGTACAGCGGGTGCTCGGCGTCGTGCGGCTGGGCCTCGTGCTCCTCGCTCTGCCGCTCGACGAACTCATGCCACCAGACGTCCTTGGCGTCGTTCCACGCCACGTCCTGGCCGGTGCGGCGTACGACGAGCACGTTGCGTACGTGGTCGATGCCCTCGATCGCCTCGTCGACGGCGGGCTTGAGCGCGCTCGGGGCACCGCGGCGGTAGCCGCCGTCGGCGGTGATCACGACGTGCGCGTCACAGTCCTCGATGCGGTTGCGCAGTGCCTCGGAGGAGAAGCCGCCGAAGACCACGGTGTGCGGCGCGCCGATCCGGGCGCACGCCAGCATCGCGATGACGGTCTCGGGGATCATCGGCATGTAGATGGCGACGCGGTCGCCCTTGTTCACACCGAGCTCGGTCAGAGCGTTGGCGGCTTTGCTCACCTCGCGCTTGAGGTCGGCGTACGTGATGGTGCGCGTGTCGCCCGGCTCGCCCTCCCAGTGGTAGGCGACCTTGTCACCATTGCCGGCCTCGACGTGACGGTCGACGCAGTTGTAGGCGACGTTGAGCTGCCCGCCGGTGAACCACTTGGCGAACGGGGGGTTCGACCAGTCGAGCACGTTGTCCCATTTGGTGTGCCAGTGCAGCCGGTCCGCCTGCTTCTCCCAGAATGCCAGGCGGTCGGCGCTCGCTTCGCCGTACGCGGACTCGGTGACGTTGGCCGCCGCGGCCAGCTCTGCGGGGGGAGCGAACCGCCGGCTCTCTTGCAGGAGATTGGACAGGGTTTCGGTTGGGGGTTCCTGCGCCACGGTGCGCTCCTTCAGGCAATGGGTGAGTCGATGGTCACGCCCACTCCAGCAGTTTTATGCCGGTAGTGACAAGGGGCAGCGCACTTGTCACCGGTTCAGGTATGGACCCCGCGAAGGCTACCTGCTGTACGGCGAATAGGGTCATCCGAATGAGTGACCCATTTGCCCATGTCGCAGGGCTGCCCTCGGTACGCGAAGCCGTGGCGGAGGCGCGGGAGTCGGTGGACCGGCTGCTCGGCCACCGGATCTTGCGGCGGCAGAGTGCGGAGGTCTCGGCCGAGTCCGCGCTCCGCGGTGCGCGTGCGTCCGCGGCGCTGGAGGGTGTCTCGGCTCCGCTGGAGGAGGTACGGAGCGCTCTGGTCAACGATCCGTTCGTCCTCGGGGCGCTGCGCGTGTCGGAGGCGATCGGGTCTCTCGCCGGGGTCTGGCGGAACGCACCGCGCCAGGCGCTCGCCCGCCTGCACGCCTTCACCGCCTCGGACAGTGTGGATCCGGACGACCTCGGGCGGCCCCGCTCCGGCCCGCCCGCGCGGGATCCGCTGTCGTTGGGGCCGGCGCCGTCTCCTTCCACGGTCGCGGCTCGCCTCTCCTCGCTGAGCGATCTGCTGACCGCGCCGACCTCGGCGCCCGCCCTGGTCGTCGCCGCGGTCACGCAGGGCGAACTCCTGGCGCTGCGGCCGTTCGGCTGGGGGGATGGGATCGTGGCGCGGGCGGCGGTCCGGTTGACACTCGTCGACCGCGGGCTCGACCCCAAGTCGCTGGTGGCTCCGGAAGTGGGGCACGTCGAACTCGGCTCCGCTTATCGCTCGGCGATCCACGCCTATGTGTCGGGCACTCCCGAGGGAGTCGCGCAATGGGTACGGCACTGCGCGGAGGCCACCGCACTGGGCGCCCGTGACACCTTGGCGGTATGTGAGTCATTTACGCGGAGATGAGTGCTCATGACCGGGTTTCGCCCAAATTGAATGTGCAACCAAAGCGAACGGCGTTCCCGTAGGAACGCCGTTCGCCGTCACGTCACACCGGGTTACCAAGCGTGCACCTGATCAGTCGGATCGGGTCAAGCCCGTCTCGACACGCCTCCCGCGGCTGGTCGCGCGTGGGTGCCCGGCTGCCGTGCTCGGACACTTCGTCCGTGACACCTGTCTACGCCGAATTCACCCAGATGACAAGCCCTCTTCCGGAGGGTGACGGTTGGGGATGCGGTGTCGCGTCCCGGCCTCGTGTCTGGGCGCCATGGCGGCGGGGGCTGTTCGCTGTCCTTTGCGGAAGGTGGCTACAGAGAGTCACCTGGGTTACGGGGCGGTCCACCATGGCTTCGTCTACAGAAGGGTCCGGTACGCTGCGAGCTGCGGTCGGTGTTCCCGGAGTGAACCAGGTGGCATATGTCCTGATATGGCTTACGCTCGCGATGGCGGTGGTGGTTCCTGAAAAAGACCGCCACTCGACGGAACGCTCCGCGATGGGGCAGCATATGTCGAATCTGCATACACTGGGGACGCCGGGTATACGTTCTTGATGACGACGGCCCGGTCTGCGTTTTAGGTTGACTAACGGACTTCCTCGGAAAAACGGGACCGGCTCTACCCCCCCAGAGCCGGACCGTCCCGGGCGACCCCCGCTCTCCCCCCCGGCGGGGGTCGCCTCGTTTCCGTGGCAGGTGATGACGCTGCGTGATTTCGCCGCTGCGTGTCGGCTGTTCGCTTTAATCCAGGTCAGCCAGCAGATCGGCTGCTTGTTTTCGGCTGTTCCGTGGGGATCGACGGATGGCCCGCGGCGTTTTCGTGTGCGGGGTGTGGTGCGATCTCGGCTGGGGTTTTTCGCGGAGTGTTGCCGTCTCGTCGGGGGCTTTGCGGGTTACGGGGGCCGGGCGGCGTTCGGGCGGCTCCCCAGGTCCGGCCGACCGGGCGATCGGGGCGGTGGACGGGCGCTGTTTCGGCGCGAGTTGAGTTCTGTCAGTACTTGGATGACCGATTTTTTGTTTCGGCGCCGGAGCTGTGGCCGCAGGGCTGGTCTGCCACTCTCTGCACTCACACCTTCAACCCTCGTGGGCTCCGCGCTTCCACGCCTTCGTGTCCCCACGGCTCCGCCCTTCGCGCCTCCGCCTCCGGGCCTCCGCTTCCGCGCCTCAGGGCCTCCGGGCCTTCCCCGCGTCCCCGCGCCCACGTCCTCCCAACGCTCACGGTTCCCCGCGTCTACTGCTGCGGCGATGGTTTTCGATGCCCATCGTGATCGTTACGGACTTTGGTCATCCGGTTGGCTCGACTCAAGTTATCCACAGCTTGTGGATGGGGGTTTCGCGGCAGGACAGTGCGGACGCATCGTTTCCCTGAACCGAGGGAGA
>DASQPY010000592.1:0-4580 GCA_035643735.1 Actinoallomurus sp.
TGCTCCACTTCATGCCCGACGAGCAGGACCCGGCCGGCGTCGTACGGCGGTACCGCGACGCGGTTCCGGCGGGCAGCCACCTCGTCGTCTCCCACGCCGCGGTGGAGGAACAGCGCAACCGGAAGGTCGGAGACGCCTACCGCTCGGCGAGCGCCCCTTTCGTGGCCAGGACCCGGGAGCAGGTGGCGGCGTTGCTGGACGGCCTGGAGATCGTCGCCCCGGGAGTCGCCCGGCTCCACGAATGGCGCCCGGAGGGCGGCGAATACGCCACGGACGCCGGCTGGACCGCCGTGGCCCGCAAAAGCCACTGAGAGACGCTTCCGCGCGCCTCTTTTCGACTGTGACGAATCGTCCCGATGCGGCGGGCGACGTTAGATTCGTCCCTCATCGGGGATCGAGGCGTCGTGATGGCGGCCGGGCGTGCCGGCCGACGAGACCAGGAGGACCGCCGTGGATTTCGACGACGACGCCCAGCTCGACGCATCACAGGTCGAGGACTCGCGGGGGATGCCGATCGGCGGGATGGCCTTCGGCGGCGGTGCGGTCGGGCTGGTCGGCCTGGTCCTGGCCCTGATATTCGGGGTGAACCCCGGGCACATCATCGGCGGCGACGGCGGCGGGGGTGCCCCGCCCGCCGGGAACCTGTCGTCCAAGTGCCGTACCGGTGCCGACGCCGACCAGTCGGAGGACTGCCGCATCGTCGGTGTGGTCAACAGCGTGCAGGCGTACTGGAAGAAGGAGTTCGCCGACAGCGGCAGCGACTACACCGTGGCGCGGACCCGCCTGTTCAGCGGCTCGACCAGTACGGCTTGCGGTGCCGCGACCGCCGAGGTCGGCCCCTTCTACTGTCCGGGCGACAAGCGCGTCTATCTCGATCTGGGGTTCTTCCAGGAACTGCACGACAAGTTCGGCGCCAAGGGCGGGCCGTTCGCGCAGGCGTACGTGGTCGCGCACGAGTACGGGCACCACGTGCAGGACGTTCTGGGCACCATGCGCAAGGTGGGCGACAGCCGCCAGGGCGCGTCGAGCGGCTCCGTGCGTCTTGAGCTGCAGGCCGACTGCTACTCCGGGGTCTGGGCCAAGCACGCCGTACAGACCGGGTTCTTCAGCAAGCCGTTCACCGGCGCCGACATCGCGGACGCCCTGGACGCGGCGGGATCCGTCGGCGACGACCGCATCCAGAAGAGCGCGCGGGGAAGTGCGGATCCGGAGACCTTCACGCACGGCACCTCGGCGCAGCGGCAGAAATGGTTCTCGACCGGATACGACACGGGCGCCCCGTCCCGCTGTGACACTTTTTCTGGGAGTATCTGAATCAGATTCGGTCTGCTCTCACCAGGCTAAACGGCTGGCCTAATACCGCACAGTATTTAGTCGTGGCAGGCGTTCTGTCAGGTTTGGCATTAATTTGCGACGACAAGATCACGAAATGTAACGTTGCGACTTCGGTCCGGCGGCCCGGTGATCGCCCCCGACTTCTGACCCCGCCTCACAGCCGGGCGCCGACCGCTCCGTGTTCGGCCCCCCGCTCACAGCATCCGATCAGGAGTACAACATGACCTCGCCCGATTCCTGTCCGGCATCGTCGCCGGACGGTCCGATGACGGATGATCCGGACGGCCTTCCTTCGCTGTACGGGCCGGAATTCGCCGCCGACCCCGAAAGCGTGTACAGCCGGCTGCGCTCGTTCGGACCCGTCGCCCCGGTCGAGCTGTCCCCGGGCGTGCCCGGCATGCTCGTCACCGACTACGACGTCGCGCTCGAGATCCTGCGTGACCAGGAGAGGTTCCCCCGGGACGCCCGTCGGTGGCAGCAGGGAATCCCGCCCGATTGCCCGATCCTGCCGATCATGGCGTACCGGCCGACGTGCAACCTGACCGATGACCCCCTCCGCTCCCGGCTGCGCGACGCGGTGACCGACACCCTGGACCGCGTGGACCAGAACGTCCTGCGCGGCTTCGTCGAGCGCTGCGCGGACAGGCTCATCGCCCAGCTCGGCCCCCAGGGTGAGGCGGACCTGCGCACCGAGTACTCCCTGATCCTGCCGCTGCTGGTGTTCAACGAGCTCAACGGGTGCCCGGCCGAGCTCGGCGACCGAATGGTCGCGGCGATCCAGGAGGTCCTCAAGTGGGAGAACTCCGAAGAAGCGAACATGACCCTCGGCCTCGCCGTCCTGGAGCTCATGGCGCTCAAGCGAGAGAACCCCGGTCCGGACATGACGTCCTGGCTGCTGGCCCATCCGAACGAGCTCACCGACGAAGAGGTCGCGCACCAGATCGTGATGCTCGTCGGCGCGGGCAGTGAGCTCGCCCAGAACCTCATCATCAACGCGCTGCGGCTGCTGCTGTCCGACGACCGGTTCGCGGGTGATCTGTCCGGCGGCAGCCTGTCCGTCGAGGACGCCCTCGACGAGGTCCTGTGGACCGATCCGCCCCTCGCCAACTTCGGTGTGACCTATCCGGTCGAGCCGCTGGACTTCCACGGCGTGAAGCTGCCCGCCGACCAGCCGGTCGTCATCAGCTTCGCCGCGGCCAACAACGACCCGTCGACGCTGGCCGAGCACCGGGCCGGCAACCGTGCCCACCTCGCATGGGGCATCGGTCCGCACACCTGCCCGGCCCAGGGGCAGGCGCGCATCATCGCCACGATCGCCATCGAGAAGCTCCTCGACGGGCTGCCGGACATGGAGCTGGCGGTCCCTGTCGAGGAGCTCACGTGGCGGCCCGGTTTCATCCAGCGCGCCCTGTCCTCGCTGCCCGTACGCTTTCCGCCCCTCCCCGAGCCCGAGCCCGATCCGATCGAGGGACTGTCCCCCGCCGGCGAACGGGACGACGCGGACGCGCTGGAGACGCTGGCCGATCCCGCCGCTCCCGTGATGACGCGGGAGACGCCGGCGTCCCCGGCGCCGGCGCGCTGGTGGCGCCGCCTGGCGAAGTGGTGGTCCGCCGACACGGACTGACCCACCCGTGCCGGTGGCGTGGCAGGGCCCTTCGACGGACCGTGACGACTCCGGAGGGGCCGGGCGGCAGGGCCGGATCGCACCATGATCGTCGAGACCCGCCGGCGAAACTGTTAAGAACCTTGACAGAAGCGTCGGCGGGTCTGACCATGGTGCCCACGCGGATCCGCATCAACGGCCGTACGGTGCAGTTCTCCTACACGCTGCCCACCACGACCAGCGGGCTCTCGCAAGGACGGGCTGCGGGTCCTGCAGAACGCCGTGGCCAACAACGCGCGGATCGACGTCGTCAACCTCATGACGTTCGACTACTACGACAACGCGAGCCACCAGATGGCAGGCGACACGCAGACCGCCGCCACCGGCCTCCACGGCCAGCTCGCCACCCTGTACCCGGGCAAGAGCTCGACGGCGCTGTGGAACATGATCGGTGTCACCGAGATGCCGGGCATCGACGACTTCGGCGCGGCCGAGACGTTCACCACCGCCAACGCCACGCAGGTCGAGAACTGGGCCGTGAGCACCGGCATCAACACACTGTCGATCTGGGCCCTCCAGCGCGACAACGGCGGGTGCCCTGGTACGGGCGGCGCCGGTGACTGCTCGGGCATCGCCTAGGACACCTGGTACTTCAGCCACACGTTCGAGCCGTTCACCGGCGGCGGTGGCGGCGGCACACCCGCGAACGACTTCTCGGTCGCGGCGTCGCCGTCTTCGGCGGCCGTCAACCCCGGCGGCTCCGTCTCGGCCACGGTGAGCACCGCCGTGACCTCCGGCTCCGCGCAGCCGGTCGCACTGACGGCGAGCGGCGCACCCTCGGGTGTCACCGCGTCGCTGAACCCTGCCTCGGTGACCGCGGGCGGCTCGTCCACGTTGAAGCTGACCACCACGTCGGCGGCCGCGCCGGGGACCTACCCCATCGCGGTCACCGGCAGGGCGGCGTCCTCCACCGGCTGGACGAAGCTGACAGTGCCGTTCACCACCGACTCGACCGGGAAGGTGACGGTGTACGTCCACGGCTGGTACGCCCAGGGCAACGTCTACGCCGACGACCTCAGCGTCTCCTGACGCCTGAGCGTCCCACTCGGCCCCGCCGGCAGGTCCGTCGGGGCCGTGTGTTCTCTGCGGCGACGGCTCATCCGGTAACAACGGGTTTATTGTCGATGTTCGGCGGTATTGGTGGAAAACTCATGCGGGTGAGATCTCCGTACGGACACCGGATTGGGGATGAGCCATGGCAACCGGCAATGAGGACGCCGGATGGTATGTGCATCTCGGCAGGCTGTCGGAGGCGACCGAAGGCGCGGTCGAGACGGCCACGGCCTGCTAAGGAGGGTCGAGGAGGCGAAGCCCGCGTGCGTGGCCGCCGCGACCGGTCACCAGGAGATGCGGTTCGCGGTCGCGCTGACAAAGTGCCACGGGCGCTTTTCGGACCACTTCCATGGCCATGCCCGAGCTACATCGCTACCATCATCCAGTACGAATCGGGCGGAAATCCAAATGCGATCAACCGCTGGGACACCAACTGGGACGCGGGCCACCCGTCCAAGGGGCTGATGCAGACCATCGACCCGACCTTCAACAGGTACGCGATGGCCGGCCACACGAACATCTATAACCC
>DASQPY010000593.1:0-10141 GCA_035643735.1 Actinoallomurus sp.
CACCGCCGCCGGCCGCGACGACCACACATCCCGCGTCGAGCAGCTGCCGGATGGTCGGCAGCTCCACGACGTCCTGCGGCTCGGGGGAGGGGACCACGCGTCGCCAGGCCGCACCGTCCCGGCGCATCGTCCAACCGGCCACCCGATCCGGGTAGAGACGGCCGACGAACTTCGTCGGATCCGCGAAGGCCGGGTCGTCCGCGCGTACCACCGTCTGGGTCAGCAGTGCGGCGATCTGCCGTTTCGGCCGGGCTCGCCGTAGTTCGCGGACGAGCCAGTAGCCGATCATGCCCTGCGTCTGAGCGTCGAGCGCGTCGAGTGGGTAGGGCGTGGACAGCTGCGGATCACTGGCGCTCTCGATGGCGAGGAGGCCGACCTGGGGGCCGTTGCCGTGTGTGAGCAGCACCTCGTGCCGGTCGAGCAGCGGTGCCAGCTCGCGCACGGCCTCCGCCAGGTGCGCGAGCTGGACAGCGGCCTCCGGCGGCTCGCCCCGCCGCAGCAGGGCATTGCCGCCGAGTGCCGCGACGATCCTCATCGTCCGGTCAACCGGGAGGTGAGCAGTGCGTAGAGCACGGCCTGGGTGGCCGGCAGCCGGTTGGCCGCCTGCGTGAACACCAATGACCTCGCGCCGTCGATGACGTCCGCGGTGATCTCCTCGCCGCGGTGCGCCGGCAGGCAGTGCAGTACGACGGCCTCGTCGGCGGCTTGGTCCAGCAGCGCCTGGTTCAGCTGGTGGGGGGCGAGTGCGCGCATCCGTGCGGAGCGTTCGCCGGCGGAGTCTCCCATGGACAGCCATACGTCGGTGTAGATGGCGTGGGCGCCCTTAACGGCTTCGGCCGGGTCGTGGGTGAGGAGCAGGCGACGACGACGCCGAGTGGTCTCCCGCTCGGTGAAGGCGGTGCTCTCCGCGCTGGGCTCGTAGCCCGGCGGGATGGCGACGGCGATGTTCATCCCTGCCAATGGCGCGGCCTCCATCAGGCTGTGGGTGACGTTGTTGCCCGCGCCGACGTAGGCGATCATACGTCCCTCCGGCGTGCCGAAGCGTTGTTTGAGAGTCAGCAGGTCCCCGACGGCCTGCAGTGGATGGTGGCCGTCGGCGCCGAAGGCGCTCTGTCCGCTGGCGTTGAACGGGCCGAAGTTGGCGGAGTGGACGAAGAACAGGCCGCCGACGGCGATCATCAGGAGTGGCACCAGTTTGATCACTGTGGTGATGATCTGGATCATTCCGCCTTGGCGGACGCCAAGGGTGTTCAGGCCGGTGAGGATCCAGATCGCGGCGAGCGCGACGGCGGCGGCGAGAACCTTGCCGGTGCCCAGGGCGTGCCAGAAGTGGGAGAGGTAGCCGACATGTTCCCGACGACCAGGGCCGATGCCGCCCAGAGGCCCAAACCATGGCGTTTCGTACTCATCGCCATTTCCTTCTTCGCGGTGCCCTGTCAGAAGATCACCGAGTGAGGTGGGTGGCTCAGGGCCTGGCGTCCCGGTGACGACGGACCAAAGTCCCCTGCATTGCCTTGACCACCTCGATGACGACGTAGGAGGTCACGGCGACGACGGCGACGCGTAGCCAGGCGGCTTCATCGAGTGGCGCGGATCCGAACAGGTCGTTCGCGAACGGCAGGTAGGTGTAGAGGATCTGGATCGCAGCGAGGGTCAGCACGGCGGCGATGATCGAGGGGTTGCGGCGCGCCCCGGTCCACAGCAACGGACGGTCAAGAGACAGGCAGTTGAACAGGTACGTCGTCAGCGTCAGGGCGAATACGTTGACCACCACGGTGCGTGCCTCGGCCACGGAGGCGCCGTGCGCGAGGTCCCAGTGGAACAGGCCGAAGGCGCCGGCGAGCAGGATGCAGGAGACCACCGCCACGCGACCGGCGAGGGCCAGGGTGAGCAGGGGAAGAGACGGGTCGCGGGGCGGCCGGCGCATCAGGTCCGGGCTGGTGGGCTCCATCGTGAACGGCAGTCCGAGGACGAGGACCGCGGTCATGTTCAGCCACAGGACCTGGATCGGCAGGAGCGGCAGCGTGGTCCCGGCGGCGATCGCGGCGATGAGGACGAGGCCGAGGCCGAGGTTGGCCGGCAGCGCCCAGACGATGAAACGGGTCAGGTTGTCGAAGACACCGCGACCCTCCTCGACGGCGGCCGCGATGGAGGCGAAGTCGTCGTCGGTGAGGACCATGTCAGCCGACTCCTTGGCGACCTCGGTGCCGCCGTGGCCCATCGCCACCCCGATGTCGGCGCGTTTGAGCGCAGGGGCGTCGTTGACGCCGTCACCGGTCATCGCGACCACGTGTCCGCGGCTCTGCAGGGCGCGGACCAGCCTGAGCTTCTGCTCGGGAGAGACCCGGGCGAAGACGGTGGTGCGCTCGGCCGCGTCCGGAAGCAGCTTGTCGGTGCAGTCTTCCAGGTCGGTCCCGGTCATGACCGGGCCCTCCAGGCCGGTGCGCGCGGCGATCGCCTGCGCGGTCGTGGCGTGGTCCCCGGTGATCATCTTGACCTGGATGCCAGCGTCCTGGCAGGCCCGCACGGCCGCGGCGGAGGCGGCACGCGGCGGGTCGTACATCCCCTGCAGCCCGAGGAAGACGAGGGGCGGCAGGTCCTCTTCCGTCAGTGACGAGGTCTCGGGCGCGACCTCGGCGCGGGCGAAGGCGAGCACCAGCAGGCCGTCGTGCCCGAGCCGTTCGGCCGATGTCATTACCGCGGGCCGGTCGAGTGCCTCGCCGCCGATCTGGGTGGCGCACAGGTCGAGGACCTGCTCGACCGAGCCTTTGACGTAGACGACGCCGGGATGCAGCGTCGCCATATAGCGGCGTTCGGAGCTGAAGGGCAGTGTGTCGAGGCGTGGCGGCGACTCGTTGAGCCCGGCCCGGGCCGCGCTGACCAGCAACGCACCCTCGGTCGGGTCGCCGGAGATCTCGCCTCCGGGCAGCAGCCGGGAGTCGTTGCACGCCAGCCCGGCGAGCAGGCACCCCCGCACGGCCTCGTCGTCTGGCGGGCCGGGCAGGTCGTAGGTCTGTCCGCCCGCGTGGATGGCGATGACCGTCATCTTGTTCTCGGTCAGGGTGCCGGTCTTGTCGCTGCAGATGACGGTGGTGCTGCCGAGGGTCTCGACCACGGGAAGGCGGCGGATGACCGACTTGCGCCGCACCATGCGCGCAACGCCGAACGCCAGCGCGATCGTCACCATCGCGGGCAGCCCCTCCGGGATCGCGCCGACGGCCAGGGCGATGGCCGCGGCGAGCATCTCGGCGGCGGACTGACCGCGTGCGAGACCGATCGCGAAGGTCGCGACGCCGAGAATCAGTACGGCCACGGTGATGATGCGGCTGAACTTGGCGATCTTGCGGGTGAGCGGCGTCTGCGGAGCGATGGTCCGCCCCATGAGACCGTGAATGAGCCCGATCTCGGTGCGGGCGCCCGTGGTCGCGACGACGCCGACGCCCGAGCCGGTCGTCACGAGTGTGCCCGAATAGGCCATATTCCTGCGGTCGGCGAGCGTAGTGCCGATGGGCAGCACATCGGTGGCCTTGGCGGCCGGCGCCGATTCCCCGGTGAGGGCGGACTCGTCGACGCGCAGCTCACGGGCCGCCACCAGGCGCAGGTCGGCCGGGACCTTGTCACCGGACTCCAGCACGACCAGGTCGCCCGGGACGACGGCCCTGGAAGGCACCGGCACGCAGACACCCTCCCGTACGACGGTGCTGGTCGTCTCCGTCATCGCGGCCAGCGCCGCCAGCGCACCCTCCGCACGGGACTCCTGGACGAATCCGACGAGTGCGTTCACTACGAGAACGGTGACGATCACCCCGGCGTCCACCTGCTCGCCGATGAACGCCGCCGCGACGGCGGATCCGAGCAGCACGTAGATCAGGGGGCTGTGGAACTGCAGGAGGAACCTGAGGATCGCTCCATGCGCCCGTACCCGAGGCAGCGTGTTGGGGCCGCAATGCTCCAGCCGGGCCGCCGCCTCGCTTTCGCTCAATCCCGCCTCTGCATCGACACCCGCGGCTGTCAACGCGTCCCGGGGCGACAGCTCCCACACGCGCTGCTCCTGAACACCCGTAGCCGGTCGCATCGTCGTTGTCATCCCCCAAAGATCCACCGGTCATGGGGCTCAAGGCAGAGTCCAAGGTCCCGCACAGGCCGTATAGGGGTCGAAGGTCCCGGCGGGGTTGGACCTCCGGCCGCTGATCTCGCTCTCCGGTCGGCCCAGGCTTTGCATCATGAGAGAACTCGCGGCCCCTGACACAGTCTTCGCGTTGCTCATCGACGGTACCCAGGCGCAGATCCGGGAAGTGGCCTCCTCCGACCGGGAGGCGGTACGGCATCTGCACGCGGGAATGTCGTCGGAAAACCTCTACCTGCGGTTCTTCAGCCTGAGCCGTGGTATCGGCGGGGAGGTGGCGGATCGCATCTGCCGTCATTCGGGATCCGACCACGCGGCGATGGGCGCCTGGGCGGCAGGCGAGCTCGTGGGTGTGGCGAGCTATGAGGTCACCGGCGACGAGGGGGTCGCCGAGGTCGGGATGGTCGTAGCGGACCGGATGCACGGTCGCGGGGTGGGAACCCTGCTGCTGGAACACCTCGCCTCGCTGGCCCTCACCCGGGGCGTGCGTGCGTTCTACGCCGACACGCTCGCGCAGAACCATGCCGTGCAGCGGCTGTTCGCCGACGCGGGACTGCCGCTCCAGCGCCACAGCGCGGACGGGGTCATCGAGCTCACCATGCCGCTCACCGCGGACGACCATTATCTGGACGCCGTCGGCGAACGAGAGCGCAGTGCCGATGTCAAGAGCCTGGAACCCCTCCTGGCGCCGGCCTCCGTCGCCGTCATCGGTGCGAGCCGCCGTGACACGTCGATCGGCGCGATCATCCTTCGTCACCTCCTCGCGTCGGGCTACACCGGCTCGGTGTACGCCGTGAACCCCCGGGCGGGTGAGCGGCTCGGCGGTGTGCCCTGTTTCGGTTCGGCGGCCGATCTGCCCGAGCCGGTCGATCTCGCGGTGGTCACGGTTCCCGCCGGCGCGGTCGGCGAGGTGGCTCGCCAGTGCGGGCGTCGTGGTGTGCGTTCCCTGGTGGTCATCACCTCCGGGGTGGACGGGCGCGAGCTGCTGGCCACGTGCCACCGCTACGGCATGCGCCTGGTCGGTCCGAACTGTCTCGGCATCACCAACACCGCCACCGGATTCGACGCGACCTTCGCCGCCTCACCGTCTCTGGCCGGAGAGGCCGGTGTCGTCGTGCAGTCCGGCGGGGTCGGCATCGCACTTCGTGACCAGCTTTCCCGGCTGGGCATCGGAGTGTCGACCTTCGCCTCGGTCGGTGACAAGTACGACGTCAGCAGCAACGACCTGCTGCAATGGTGGGAATCGGACTCCGAGACCCGGCTGGGTCTGCTCTACCTCGAGTCGTTCGGCAACCCGCGCAAGTTCGCCCGTACGGCCCGCCGGGTCGCCCGGCGGATTCCGTTGCTGACAGTTGTCTCGGGACGGTCCGAGGCAGGTCTGCGGGCCGCGGCCTCGCACACGGCGGCGGCCGCCACTCCGGACGTCACACGCGAGGCGCTGTTCCGGCAGGCGGGCATCGTCGCGGTGCACAGCCTCGGTGAGCTCATGGACGCCGCCGCCGTGCTCGCCTGCCAACCCGTCCCGCAGGGGCCGAGGGTCGCGATCGTCTCGAACGCCGGCGGTGCCGGAGTCCTGGCCGCCGACGCGTGCTCCGACGCGGGATTGACGGTCGCCGATCTGTGCGCGAAGACCCGCGAGGAGCTGGTGAGCCTGCTGCCGCCCGGAGCCGCCTGCGCCAACCCCGTCGACACGAGCGCGGCGGTCACCCCTGACCGGTTCCGCCGTTGCATCGACCTGGTGGCCGCCGATGACGGGGTCGACGCCGTCATCGTCATCGTCGCACCGACCGCGGCCTCCGACCTCGTTCCGGAGGTCACGACCGGTGACGCCGGCAAACCATTCGCGGCGGTCGTGCTCGGCCAGGCCGAGTCGGTGGACGTACGGCACGGGGAGGACGGGCGGCGTGTTCCCTCCTACGCCTATCCCGAGAACGCCGCCCGCGCCTTCGCCGCCGGGTGGGCCTATGGACAGTGGCGCGCACGGCCGCTCGGCCGGAGACCTGAACTCTCCGGTACGCGAACCGACGTCGCTGCGGAGATCGTCTCGGCCTACCTGAGCCGGTGCCCGGAGGGTGGTTGGCTGAGCCCGGCCGAGAGCCTGCGGCTTCTCGACTGCTACGGGCTTCCCCTGGCGGACTGGCGCATGGTGCGGTCCGCCGATGAGGCGGCGCGGTCCGCCGTCGAACTCGGTGGCGATGTCGCGCTGAAGGCCGACATCCCCGGCGTCGTCCACAAGACCGAGGCGGGCGCTGTCGAGCTGGGCCTGAGAGGCGAGCGTGAGGTACGCCGCGCGTACGAGGCCCTGGCCGAGCGCTTCACCGACCGGCTCGAGGGCATGCTGGTCCAGAAGATGGCACCCGAAGGCGTCGAGGTGCTGTGCGGCATCACCCAGGAACCGGTCTTCGGGCCGCTCGTCGTGTTCGGCCTCGGCGGTGTCGCCACCGACGTGCTCGGTGACACCGGCGCTCGGCTCACTCCGCTGACGGACCTCGATGCGGACGAGCTCGTCTGCTCGGTACGCAGCGCGCCATTGCTGCTCGGCCACCGTGGCCGGGCCCCCGTAGATGTCGCCGGGCTGCGGAACACGTTGCTGCGGCTCTCTCGCCTCGCCGAAGACCATCCTGACATCGCCGAACTCGACCTCAACCCGGTCATCGCCCGGCCGGACGGCGTGGTGGCCGTCGACGCGCGGGTGCGCGTGATCCCCCAACGCCACTGGGACCCCTACCTGCGCCGTCTGCGCTGAAACAAGGAGAAGACCATGACGAATCCGATCGTCGTCGGAACCGACGGCTCACCCTCCGCCGAACACGCCGTCGAATGGGCCGCCGCCGAAGCGGCACGGCGGCGGCGCCGGCTGCACATCGTGTACGCGGTGCAGCCTCGCGGGTTCGGTCTCGCCTACTGCCCGGGCCCGGGTGACGTCGCCTGGCTCACCGAGGGCGGCGAGAACATCCTCGTCCGTGCCGCCGAGCTCGCAGCCAAGGCCGCGCCGGACATCACCGTGACGACGGAACTGGCGTTCGAGGCTCCGGGATATGCGTTGCGAGAGCAGGCAGGCCGCGCCGCAGAGGTCGTCGTCGGTCATCGTGGACTCGGTGGCTTCGCTGGTCTGCTACTGGGATCCACGAGCCTGAGCCTGGCTGGCCACACGTCCTGTCCGCTGATCGTCGTCCGTGGCGGCACCGACGATGAGAGGAAGGAGGTGCTCGTAGGCGTTGAACTGCACGAGGACGAATCCACTCGTGTCCTGGAGTATGCGTTTGAGACCGCTGCGATCCGGGGTGGATGGGTACGGGCCGTTCACACCTGGGAGGCGCCTCCCACCATGTTCGACGGCGCGTATCCGGTGAACGCCCGGGAGGCGCTCAGTGCCGCGCAGAATCGCCTCTCCGACGCGGTGGCGCCGTGGCGGAACAGATATACGGACATCAGAGTCATCGAGGAGGCACCCTCGGGCCAGCCGGTCGACGAACTCGTCAAACGCTCAGACCGCGCCGAGCTTCTCGTCGTGGGTTCTCACCGGCGCGGTGCCGGAGGTCACGTCGGCTCCATCAGTCACGGCGTCATCCACCATTCCGAATGTCCCGTCGCCGTGATCCCTTAGTGCCGCCCACCGGCCGCGGCGTATGACACACCACAGCTCGAGTCCAGGATGTCCATGGACTCGAGCTGCTGTGCGTCACGGGCGCCAGACCGCCGTCAGGTCTCGTCTCCTGAACCGTTGTCGCACAGGATCACATTGCAGCGTGCGTTCGACAGAACCGCCGGTACGGTGTCACCACCGAAGGGTTTGCCATGCTGAGCGTTCAGACGCGCGCCGATCACAAGGACCTCCGCGCGGTCGGCCAGGCGGGTCAGCTGGGTACCGGGATCGCCCCGGGCGATCCGCAGCCGGGTTGAGATGTGCTGCGTACGCGGAATGAGCCGTGCGACTTCGTCGCGCAACCGAAGCCATGCCGCCGGACCGCGCAGGACGCCACCGGAGCGCGGGATGACCCGGACGACGTCGAGACGGGCATGGCGTTCCTTCGCCTCGGTCGCCGCGCGTCGAAGGGCCTCGACCGAGTTGGGGGAACCGTCGAACCCGGCGATCACATACCTTGGGCCTGGGATGACCTGCATTATCGACCTCCTGTTTCCTCCTCAAGGGTGATCCGTTCCGGGTGGAGGGAAGAGAGCCGAGGGGCCCCGCGTCCCGGGACCTTCGCCCCCAATGCCGAGAGCCGGTCATCGTCGGCTCGCCGACGGAAGGTCGAGGGTGATGGTGAGCCCACCGCCAGGGGTCTCATGGAGTTCGATGTTTCCGCCGTCGGCGGTGACGAGGCGGTGGACGATCGCGAGTCCGAGGCCGGTGCCCGCCGGTCCGCTGGTGCGGAATCGCCGGAACGCCCCCTTCATCGCTTCCGCGCTCATGCCCGGGCCGTCGTCGGTCACGGTGATGTGGCTGCGGTGGCCCGAGGCGCGGGCGGCGAGTCGTACATGTCCGTCCGGCGGGGTGGCCGTGAGGGCGTTGTCGATGAGATTGTCGATCACCTGCTCGAGATGACCGGGGACGGCGAGGGCCATGACCTGGCCGTTCGTCTCGTGTGAGAGATCCACGTTCCGCTCGGCGGCGACCGGCTGCCATGCGTCGACGCGTTCGGCCAGCAGCCGGGTCACCACGACCTGTTCCGGAGGCTCGGTCACGTTCTCCGCACGCGCGACGGCGAGCAGGCCGTCGACCAAGCGTGCCAGGCGTGCCAGTTCGTCGAGTGCGCCGTCGAACTCGCCGGGATCGGCGGTGGTCTCGGCGGCGAGCAGTTCCATGCGCAGCCGCAACGCGGCGAGGGGAGTGCGGAGCTGGTGTGAGACGTCGGCGAGCATGGTCCGGTGGTCGTGGATGAGGCCTTCCAGCCGGGCGGCCATGACGTTGAAGCGCTCGGCGAGGCGGCGTATCTCGGCGGGCTGCTTCGGCGGGTCGGCACGCGCGCCGAATTGACCCGTCCCGAGGGACTCCGCGGCGGCCTCCAGGTTTCGGAGCGGCCGGCCGGCCCAGCGGGCGAGCACCATGGCCAGTACGACCGCGGCGGCGACCGCGAGGATGGCGACCATCGCGAGCCGGGTCCACAACCTCATGACGCGATCGTGAAGAGGGGCAAGGGACCGGGAGAGCAGGACGGCGCCGGACACCTTCTCGGTGTGCCCGTTCACCGGTACGACCGCCAGAAGCCGGTCGCCGTCGTGGGTCACGCCGGTGTGGCCGGCCAGCCCGGGCGCCGCACGGGCCGGTGTGTAGAGCCCGGTGCGCTGCCCCTCCACGACGTGTCCGTCATCATCGATGACCGCGACGGTCATCGTGGGGCCGCCCCCGTCCTCCCTGCGGAGTGCGTCGAGCGTCCGCGGTAGCACAGTGGAGTTCTCATGGTCGGCGATCTTTTCCTCGGCGGCCGCCGCCAGGGTGTGGGCGATGGTGAGGGTGCCGCTACGGTAGTCCTGCTCGTGCTGGTTCGCCATGGCGAAGCCCAGTGGTAGCAGCGCGCCGAGCAGTAGCCCCAGAGTCAGGGCCAGCAGCGCCGCGAGGATCCGGCTGGTCATCGCGGGTCTCCGAGCCGGAAGCCGCGGGCGTACACGGTGAGGATCACCGAGGAGTCGCCGAGCTTGCGGCGTAGCGCCGCGATGTGGACGTCGAGCACCCGGGTGGGCCCGTACCAGCGTGTGTTCCAGACCCGTTCGATGATCTCCTGCCGGGCCACCACTCTTCCCGGGTCCGTCGCCAGGCATTCGAGGATGTCGAACTCGGTGGGCGTGAGGGACACGTCCTTCCCGTCTGAGGTGACCTGACGGGTGCGGGTGTCGATGCTCAGCCGGCCATGGCGGAGCAGGTGCGCCTCGGTGATGCGGCTGCGGCGGAGCACGGCACGGATGCGGGCCATCAGCTCGGCGAACCCGAACGGCTTGACGATGTAGTCGTCGGCGCCCGCGTCGAGCGCGGCCACCCGGTCCGGTTCCTCACCTCGTGCGGTGATCACGAGG
>DASQPY010000594.1:0-5969 GCA_035643735.1 Actinoallomurus sp.
CCGATCGGCTGGACGCTCACGAGACCCCTCACCCGCCACTACGCGCCGCACGCGGGGTCCCAGCCCGGTCGCGACCCGCAGTCAACGAACCGAACCGGCGAAACGCACAGGCGATGGCGCGTTCGCCCGGCAGGTCGATTCGACGGCGCCGCGCCCAGCCCGCCGCGGCCACCCGGCCGGCGAGCGACCCGCCGGGCGAAGGCGCCGGCGCGTCGTGGCGGTGACACCGGCCAGCGAGCGCAAAGCCGTTCCGGGTGTTCGCGGCGTGACGGCGGGTCGCGGTGCGCGGAGATCCACGAGAGCGGGACAATGCTGACCCCAGCGACACTTCCCCCTTCACGGAGTTCACCCCTTGGGACTCGCCGACCTTGACAACGTCGACCTCGTAACGGGAGAGGCCGGCGATGACCAGGGCCTCTGGATCCTCTCCGACGACTGGCCGCCGGAGCGCGAGGCGCTCGAGTACGTACAGCTCCTGGTCAAGCTCGCCGGGGTTCTCGCGTACGCGGAGCGGATCGGGGGTGAGGGGCATCGTTCGACGGTTCTGCTGCACAGCAGTGGCGAGCCTCCCTCCAGCGTGCTGGAGTTCCTGAGTGACCGGGGCATCGCGGCGATGATCGCCGGTCAGGCCGGGCCGCGGCCTGCGGCCGGGCGGCCGGCGCGGTATCCGAACCTGCACGACGGATCGCCGGACATCGACTCACTGCAGGCCGCGAACGCCGGGCGGTTCGCCGCCGACAACGGGCTCGACGGGTCGATCGAGTCGCTCGTGCTGCTCGATGACGCGCTGGAGGAATGCCGGCGCGTACACGGCCTCTCCCCCGGCCACCGGGACGAGGATTTCACCGACGGCGACGTGGTCGTGCTGGCCGGCGCGTACGCGGGTGAGGTGCTGCGCCGTCACACCCGCGAGGCGATCTGGTGGTACGGGCCGCCCGGAAGGTCCGGCCCGCTGCACATGCGGGCCGGGCTCGGGTTCGGGTCACGGGTCAACACGCTCGGCAAGGTGCGGCGGTATCTCCAGTACGGCTCCGGAGAGTCGGTGCACGACCTGATCTCGGACCTGGTCTCCCGCCTCAACGGCTGACCCCCGCCGACCACGCGGGGCCCGGCGGGCGGGCCGCACGGCTCCGGGCCCCGCCGGACGAAGACGGGACGGGTCAGTCGAGGCCCAGCAGGGGCTCCAGGCCGACGGTGAGGCCGGGGAGCTCGCCGACCCGGCGGACGCCGAGCAGGACGCCCGGGCTGAACGACTCGCGGCTCAGCGAGTCGTGGCGGATCGTCAGCGTCTCGCCGTGACCGCCGAGCAGGACCTCCTGGTGGGCGATCAGCCCCGCCAGGCGTACGGCGTGCACCCGGACGCCGCCGACGTCGGCCCCGCGCGCGCCGTCCAGGGACGTCGTGGTCGCGTCCGGTGAACGGCCCACTCCGGCCTTCTCACGCGCGGCGTTGGCGAGCTCCGCGGTACGGCGGGCGGTGCCGCTGGGGGCGTCGGCCTTGTTCGGGTGGTGCAGCTCGACGATCTCGACGGAGTCGAAGAACGGAGCGGCCTTCTGCGCGAAGTGCATCATCAGCACCGCGCCGACGGCGAAGTTGGGTGCGATCAGGGAATTGACGCCGGGATGCGCGGCGAGCCAGCCGCTTACGGTCTCCAGCTTCTGCGCGTCGAACCCGGTCGTCCCCACCACCGTGTGCACACCGTGCTCGACGCACCAGCGCAGGTTGTCCATCACGGCGTCGGGGTGGGTGAAGTCGATGGCGACCTGCGCGGACGAGAGCGGCTCCCGGGAGTCGCCCGCATCGACGGCGGCGACGAGCTCCAGGTCCTCCGCCGCCTCCACGGCCCGGCACAGCTCCGCACCGACGCGCCCGCGCGCACCCAGTACCCCGACCTTGATCATGATTTCCTCCCGCTCGTCCCGGCGCAGCGCCGAGCCTATCGCGGGCCTGTCGCGTGGTGCCGAGAGCCCGAGAGACGCCGAAGGCCCGCACGGTCCCCCAACCGTGCGGGCCGGATCATGGCGTCACAGCGAGAAGTCGCGGCCCTCGAAAGGACCGATGACGCTCAGCGTCATCGGGCGGCCGAGCACCTCCTGGCCGATCGCGCGTACGTCGTCGAGCGTGACCGCCTCGATGCGGGCGAGGATGTCGTCCACCGACAGCAGGCTGTCGTAGACCAGCTCGCTCTTGCCGATGCGGCTCATCCTCGAGCCGGTGTCCTCCAGGCCCAGGACGAACGAGCCCCGGAGCTGGCCCTTGCCGCGTTCGAGCTCGTCCGCGGTGATGCCGCCGTCGGCGACCTTGGCGACCTCGTCGCGGCAGATCGCCAGGACCTCATCGACCTTGGCGGGCAGGCAGCCGGCATAGACACCGAACGTGCCCGTGTCGGCGTACTGGGAGTTGTAGCTGTAGACGGAGTACGCCAGCCCACGCTTCTCACGGATCTCCTGGAACAGCCGGGATGACATCCCGCCGCCCAGGGCCGCGTTGAGAACGCCGAGGGCGAACCGCCGCTCGTCCGTACGGGTGATGCCGATCGTGCCCAGGATCAGGTTGGCCTGCTCCGTCGGCCGGTCGACCGAGCGGACGCCCGGGTTGACCTCGGCGCCCGCACCCTCGATCCGGGGAGCGTTCGGCGGCCGGCCTGCGTCACCCAGACTCGCCTCGAACGCCTCGGCGACCAGGCGTACGACCTCGTCGTGGTCGAGGTTGCCGGCGGCGGCCACGACCAGGTTGGGGGCGACGTAGCGGTCGCGGTAGTAACCGGCGATGCGCTCCTGGCCGAGACTGCTGATCGACTCGACCGTGCCGAGGATCGGCCGGCCGAGAGGCGCGTCGCCGAACAGCGCGGCCGCGAACTCGTCGTGGACGGCGTCGGTGGGATCGTCGTCGTGCATGGCGATCTCTTCGAGGATCACCCCGCGCTCCGCCTCGACGTCCTGGCTCTCGATCAGGGACGCCGTCACCATGTCGGAGACGACGTCGATGGCGAGCGGCAGGTCGGAGTCGAGCACCCGCGCGTAGTAGCAGGTGTACTCCTTGGCGGTGAAGGCGTTCATCTCACCGCCGACCGCGTCCATCAACGAGGACATCTCCAGGGCGGTGCGCTTCGGCGTGCCCTTGAACAGCAGGTGCTCCAGGAAGTGCGAGGCACCGGCCTCCTGATGCGACTCGTCACGCGACCCGACGCCCGCCCAGATGCCGAAGGCCACCGAGCGTACGGTCGGCATCGTCTCGGTGACGATGCGCAGACCGCCCGGCAGGACGGTGCGCCGCACCACCCCGGCGCCGTCGGCGCCGGGGTGGACGGTGTACGTCGAGCCGGGTTCCTGCTCTCGTGCGGTGACCGTCATGAGTTGCGGTCGCCGCGGTCGTCACGGCCTCCGCCACTGCGCGTACGCCTGCGACGCGGGCGTTCGCCGCCGCCCTCACCGTTGCGGCTCTCGCGCCGCTCCTCCGGCTGTCCGTCGCCCGAGGAGGCACTCTCCGGTGCGCCGGAGCCGCCCTCGGCGGCCTCGCGCTCGACGACCTCGACCGGCACCAGCGACAGCTTGCCGCGGGAGTCGATCTCGGTGACCTCGACCTGGACCTTCTCGCCGACCTTGATGACGTCGTCGATGTTCTCGATCCGGGCACCGCCGTGCAGCTTGCGGATCTGCGAGACGTGCAGCAGACCGTCCTTGCCGGGCAGCAGCGAGACGAAGGCACCGAACGTCGTGGTCTTGACGACCGTGCCGAGGTAGCGCTCGCCGACCTCGGGCATGTGCGGGTTGGCGATCGAGTTGATCGCCTGCCGCGCGGCCTCGGCCGACGGGCCGTCGGTGGCGCCGACGTAGATCGTGCCGTCGTCCTCGATGGTGATCTCGGCGCCGGTGTCGTCCTGGATCGAGTTGATCATCTTGCCCTTGGGGCCGATGACCTCGCCGATCTTGTCGACCGGAACCTTGATCGTGATGATCCGCGGGGCGTTCGGGCTCATCTCGCCGGGGGCCTCGATGGCCTCCTGCATGACGTCGAGGATGGCGAGCCGGGCGCCCTTGGCCTGCTTGAGCGCGGCGGCCAGCACGGCGGCGGGAATGCCGTCGAGCTTGGTGTCGAGCTGCAGGGCCGTGATGACGTCACGGGTGCCGGCGACCTTGAAGTCCATGTCGCCGAAGGCGTCTTCGGCGCCGAGGATGTCGGTCAGCGTGACGTACTCGTCACCCTCGTTGATCAGGCCCATGGCGATGCCGGCCACCATCTGCTTCAGCGGCACGCCCGCGGACAGCAGCGACATCGTGCTGGCACAGACCGAGCCCATCGAGGTGGAGCCGTTGGAGCCCAGGGCCTCCGACACCTGCCGGATGGCGTACGGGAACTCCTCGCGCGTGGGCAGCACCGGCAGCAGCGCACGCTCGGCGAGCGCTCCATGCCCGATCTCGCGGCGCTTCGGCGAACCGACGCGGCCGGTCTCACCGGTGGAGTACGGCGGGAAGTTGTAGTTGTGCATGTAGCGCTTGGTGCGCTCGGGGTTGAGCGTGTCGATCATCTGCTCCATGCGGAGCATGTTCAGCGTCGTCACGCCCAAGATCTGGGTCTCGCCCCGCTCGAACAGCGCCGAGCCGTGCACCCGGGGCACCACGCCGACCTCGGCGGTCAGCTGGCGGATGTCCTTGACGCCACGGCCGTCGATGCGGACCTTCTCGGAGATGACCCGCTCGCGCACGAGCTTCTTGGTCAGCGCGCGGAACGCCGCGCTGATCTCCTTCTCGCGGTCCTCGAAGTCGGGCGCGACCTTCTCGGCGGCGAGCGCCTTGACCCGGTCGAGCTCGCTCTCGCGCTCCTGCTTGCCCGCGATGGTCAGCGCCTGGGCCAGCTCGGAGCGTACGGCGGCCTCGACGGCGGCGTACACGTCGTCCTGGTAGTCCAGGAAGATCGGGTACTCGGCCGTCTCCTTGGACGACTGGGCGGCCAACTGGCTCTGCGCCTGGCACAGCACCTTGATGAACGGCTTGGCGGCCTCGAGTCCCTCGGCGACCGAGTCCTCGGTCGGAGCCGCGGCACCGTCGGCGACCAGGTTGAGCGTGCGGGGCGTCGACTCGGCCTCGACCATCATGATCGCGACGTCGCCGTCCTCCAGCACCCGGCCGGCCACGACCATGTCGAAGGTCGCGCGCTCCAGCTCGGTGTGGGTCGGGAAGCCGACCCACTGGCCCTCGATCAGGGCGACGCGGACGCCGCCGATCGGGCCGGAGAACGGCAGACCGGCGATCTGCGTGGACATCGACGCGGCGTTGATCGCGACGACGTCGTACAGGTGGTCGGGGTTGAGCGCCAGGATCGTCTCGACGACCTGGATCTCGTTGCGCAGGCCCTTCTTGAACGAAGGACGCAGCGGCCGGTCGATCAGCCGGCAGGTGAGGATCGCGTCCTCACTGGGCCGGCCCTCGCGACGGAAGAACGAGCCGGGGATGCGCCCGGCGGCGTACATCCGCTCCTCGACGTCGACCGTCAGCGGGAAGAAGTCGAGGTTGTCCTTCGGCTTCTTGGACGCGGTCGTAGCGGACAGGACCATGGTGTCGTCGTCGAGATAGACGACGGCGGACCCGGCCGCCTGGCGCGCGAGTCGCCCGGTTTCGAATCTGATCGTGCGTTGACCGAAAGCGCCATTGTCGATGACGGCTTCGGCGATCTTCACACCTTCCACGATGTGGACCCTCCTTGGAATTCGGTGGTGTCCGCATCCGGTTCCCGGGGGTGCAGCGCTCTGTGGAGAGGTGCCGGTCTTCGATCGAAGCCGTCGGATTCGCCCTGTTCCGATGGCCACTACCGAGGACCGGCCCCCGACGCACCCAGGGGGGCGGCAGCGGACTCTTGCAGTTATACGAAGAGAGGGAGCGGCGGATGCCGCTCCCTCTGCGCCGTTATCGGCGGAGGCCGAGACGCTCGATCAGCTGGCGGTATCGAGCGATGTCCTTCTTCTGCAGATA
>DASQPY010000595.1:0-7386 GCA_035643735.1 Actinoallomurus sp.
ACCGTTCAGTGCCCCGGGTCAGACAAGCGTCAGCGCCACGATCCTGTTGAGTCGTGCCGCGGTCCCTGATTCGCCACGTCACGGGGGACGTTTTACGGCACGGCACTCCAGGACACCACGCCACGCCACGACGCAGACGGCACCCCGCCGCTGTCCGCCATTCCCCGCCGTGCCGTGCCGTTCTGCGCCGTGCCGCGCCGTGCCGCGGCGTGACGCGAGGCGGCATGGCCTGCCCGCCTGCGCCGCGACCCGATATGGCGCCAGCCAACGTGACCGGGAACCTGCCGCTATCCATGCGGCGCTGCGCTGCACGCCACGCTGGGGCACGGCGAGGGTGGGGGATTAACCGGCTTCGTCTAGGTCCTCCGGGGTGATGTCGAGGGGGACGGACCATGGTGGGAGTCCGCTGATGAAGAGTTCTTGTAGCAGGCGGGCCATCGAGTACGACGGGTCGGCGGACAGGGCGCGGTCGAGGGCGATGTTGGCCAGGGCGCCCTCGCCCGCGCGCCAGGCGGCGAAGGACAACAGGCATGCCGGGCCTGCCGCGTAGGGCTCGGTTACTCGTGTCAGGACATGACGCCACAGGCAGATGTGGGCGTCCAGGTCCGGGTCCTTCATGCGTACCAGGCCTCGTCGCGGACCCGGAGGTTGACCAGGAGGATGCCCAGCCAGGCGACCTCGTCGTCGGCCGGTGGGTCAGAACCCTTGCACGCTCGCTCCATCAGGTCGCGGACCAGTGGCACGCCCTCTGTGATCATGTGGGCCGGCACCTTGGGGGTGGCGGACTCCGCCCAGGCGGCCAGTTTTCGTTCGGCTCTCGCGGTGGCTTGCCGCATCTGTTCGCCGCCCGTGGGTTCCAGTGTCCGTTCGAGGTCGCGGCGGTCCGGTAAGGCGACCATGCCTCCCGCGATCGCCGCGGCGGCGATCGGGCTCGTACTCACGTCGACATATGTGCCTTCGGGCGGGCAGCAGGTGCTGTCGGAGCACAGATAGGACCAGAATCTGCCGGCTTCGACGCGTAACGCCTCGCGGAGCCGTACGCCTAAGGCGTCCAGACGGGCTCGCACGCGGTCGACCATGGGGGTCACCTGGTCGGCGGGTCCGTAGCCCGTGACGATCACCCCCTCCGGCCGGCGGCGAGCCACCAGGTCCGTGATGTGCTCCAGTAACGCGTCCTGTGCGGTCAGGTCGAGCCGGACCGCGTACGCGCCCCGTGCGTTGTCGCATGCCAGCACGACCAGGCTGCCGGCCGGATGGAATCCGATGAGGTAGGGGATCGCGCAGACGACGTCGGCGGGCGACCGGAGTCGCAGTGTGTTGAGGCTCATGTTCAAGGAGCGTGCCGTTGTTCGCCTCGCGCCGACACCCGAGCACGGTTCTGTGGATAACCACCCGGAGGAAGGCCGGGTCGGGCACCGGCGGTCGAGCCCGGCGGCGGGGATCTTGTCGGTGTCTGTCTCGGCGGCCGGAACCGGCGATCGGGACCTCGCCGTTGCCAGCCCTCGCGGCCGGCTTCGCGCACGCCCGCGGCAGCAACCAAAGGCCGACAAACGCACGAAAAGTCCAGCTCAATGCGCATACGGGTGAATCGCGACACAGGACGCGATAGCCTCATACGGCACACTAAGCGTGTCGAACCGCGCCAAGCCTGTGCCGCTTTCGCGCCGTGACCCGGTGCAGGCGGCCTTACGAGACGAACGACCACGGTCGGCTGTTCGTCGCGGAAGGATCAGCCCTGCCATCATTGCTGCTTGCGATACGTGCTCGCGGAATGACTGTGCATGAGTGCGCGCTTAGTGCCAGGGTTACGGGAATGTTTCGCCTGTCTTCGGCAGTGATGGTCGACGAATGAGCACTCCATACGATGAACGGCCGTGGCTTCGGTTCTACGCCGAGGGTGTACCGGTCAACGTGCAGATACCCGACGTGCCGTTGACGCATCTGCTCGACGCCTCGGCCGAGCGGTTCCCCAACCGCAAGGCGCTGATGTTCTTCGGGCGCTCGATGACGTACGCGCGGCTGCTGAGTGAGGTCAACCGGTTCGCCGGGGCGCTGCGGCGCATCGGCGTTCGCAAGGGCGAGCGCGTCGCGATGATTCTCCCGAACTGTCCCCAGGAGGTCATCGCCTTCTACGCGATCCTGCGGGTCGGAGCCATCGTGGTCCCCACCAACCCGCTCTACACCGCGTCGGAGTTGCGTCACCAGCTCGCCGACTCCGGCACAAGAGTGGTCCTCGTCTTCGACAAGGCGTACGAGACGCTCGTCGAGGCCATGCCGGGCACCTCCGTTCAGCAGGTGGTCGTCACCTCGCTCACCGAGTACCTGCCGTTCGTCAAGCGCGAGCTGCTGAAGCTTCCGCTGGCCAAGGCGCGCAGGCTGCTCTCCGAGCTGAGCACCGAGGTCGCCGAGACGGCGAACGTCCTGTGGTTCGACGACCTGCTCAAAGAAGGGCCGGACAGCCCCCAGCAGACCCCGGTCGACCCCATCCGTGACCTGGCCGTCCTGCAGTACACCGGGGGCACGACCGGCCGCCCCAAGGGCGCCATGCTCACCCACCGCAACCTCGTCGCCAACGCGCACCAGACCACCGCCTGGGACCCGGGCATCCGCCCCGGCCACGAGGTCAACCTCGCCGTCGTGCCGCTCTTCCACGTCTTCGGCCTGACGTTCTGCCTGACGTGTACGACGCTGATCGGCGGCATGGTGGTGCTGATCCCGAGGTTCGACCTCGACCTGGTGCTGGACGCCGTACGCAAGTACAAGCCGACGCTCTTCCCCGGCGTTCCGCCGATCTACCAGCAGCTCGCCGCGGCGCCGGAGTCGAAGAAGGCCGGCGTGGGCGACATCCGTACCTCGGTGTCGGGCGCCATGAAACTCGCGCGTACGACCGTGGACGCCTTCAAGACCGGCACCGGTGGCCAGCTCGTCCAGGGCTACGGGATGACCGAGACCTCACCCGTCCTCATGGCCAACCCGCTCGACGGGAACGCGCGCCACGTCTCGGTGGGCGCTCCGCTGCCCGGCACCGAGGCGCGCATCGTGGACGAGAACGACCCGAGGCGCGTACTCCCGATCGGCTACCCGGGAGAGCTGATCGTACGGGGGCCGCAGGTCTTCGTCGGCTACTGGAACCAGCCCGCGGAGACCGCCGAGACACTCTCACGCGACGGCTGGTTCCGTACGGGCGACATCGGCGTGATGAGCCCGGACGGCTTCTTCACCCTCATCGACCGCAAGCGCGACGTCGTCATCGTCGACGGCTTCAACGTCTACCCGTCCGAGATCGAGAACGTCCTGAGCGCCCATCCGGGCGTCGGGGAGGCCGCGGTCGTCGGCATTCCGGACTCGGCGCACGGCGAGGTCGTCAGCGCGTACATCATTCCGCGCGACCCGCACCGGGTGCCCACCCGCGAGGAGCTCACGGAGTACTGCTCCCACCATCTCGCCGAGTACAAGGTGCCCGCGTACATCGAGATACGCCCGACACTGCCGCGCAACATGCTCGGGAAGGTCCTGCGCCGCGTCCTCCGCGAAGAGAACGCGATGTCCTAGCCGGACTGGCCGGACTGGCCGGACTCGCCGGACTCGCCGGACTCGTCGGACGTGTCGAGCCGGCGCAGGGCGCCCTTGACGATCTCCGAGTCGTACGTCGTCCAGAACGGCGGCAGCGACGCCCGCAGGAAACTGCCGTACCGGGCGGTGGCCAGGCGCGGGTCCAGGATCGCGACCACGCCGCGGTCGGTCATGCTGCGCAGCAGGCGGCCGGCACCCTGGGCGAGGAGCAGCGCGGCGTTGGTGGCGGCGACCGCCATGAAGCCGTTGCCGCCACGTGCCCCGATCGCCCGCTGGCGCGCCGAGGACAACGGGTCGTCCGGGCGCGGGAACGGGATCCGGTCGATCACCACGAGCCGTAGTGACGGGCCGGGAACGTCGACGCCCTGCCAGAGCGACAGCGTCCCGAACAGGCACGTCGCGTCGTCCTCGGCGAAGCGCTTGACCAGCTGGGAGGTGGAGTCCTCACCCTGGCAGAGCAGCGGCTGGGAGATGCGGCCGCGCAGTTCTTCGGCGGCCTGCTTGGCCGCGCGCATCGAGGAGAACAACCCGAGCGTACGGCCGCCGGCCGCGCCGATCAGCTCGCTCAGCTCCGTGAGATAGGCCTCCGGAAGGCCGTCCCGTCCGGGCGACGGGAGCCCGCGGGCGATGTAGAGGATGCCGCTCCGCGCGTGGTCGAACGGCGAGCCGACGTCCAGGCCCGACCACTTGATCGGCTGCTTGTCGGCTTTCTCGGAGCCGGTCTCGACGTCCTTCTCATCGGGAGCGTCGAGCGGCGGCAGGCCCCACTGCCGGGCGAGCGGCTCGAACGATCCGCCGAGGGACAGCGTGGCCGAGGTCAGCACGGTCGTACGCTGACGGAAGAGGCGCTCGCGGAGCAGGGCGCCGACGCCGAGCGGAGCGACCTTCAGCGCCGTGGGCCGCCGCGAGTCCTCGGAGAACGGCTTGTCCAGCCAGACGACATCGTGCCGCGAGGCGATATCCCCCTCGAACGCCTCCAGGAAGCGTACGGCGGTGTCGTGGATCTCCTCGAGCGAGGTGAGGGCCGCGCGTCCGGCGCCGAGGCGTTCGGCGTCCTCCTCGCTGCCCTTGAGGTTGGTACGCAGGGCCGTGGCACAGGCGTACGCGGCGTCGCGGATCGACACGAGCGAGATCCCGACCGCCTGGGGGAGTACGTCCATGCGGCCCGCGTGCATCTCGGCGAGCATGGGCTGCAGCGCCTCCCCGGCCTCCTTGAGCCGGTCGGCGAGATCGTCCTCGATGAGCCGTCCGCACCGCCGTGCGGTGATCTCCACGGACTGGGCGGACAGCTCCGCGGTGGCCACCGACGTGACCCGGTCGACGAGTTCGTGCGCCTCGTCGATGATGACGACGTCGTGGTCCGGCAGGACCTGGAAGTCCTCCAGCGCGTCGATCGCCAGGAGCGCGTGGTTGGTGACGACGATGTCGGCGTCGCCGGCCTCGTCGCGGGCACGCTCGGCGAAGCACTCGGTACCGAACGGGCACCGCTGCGCGCCCAGGCACTCCCGCGCGCTCACCGAGACCTGCCGCCACGCCTGCTCACTGACACCGGGAACGAGCTCGTCGCGGTCGCCGGTGTCGGTGGTCTCGGCCCACTCGTGGATGCGCTGCACCTGCCGCCCGGCGGCCGACACGGCCTGCGCGTCGAACAGGATCTCCTCGGGGTCCTCCGGCGCGTCGGTCTGCAGCCGGTGCCGGCACAGGTAGTTGCGGCGGCCCTTGAGGATGGCGAACGCGGGTTCGCGGCCGAGCAGCGGCGTCAGCGAGTCGGCGAGCCGGGGAAGGTCACGATCGATGAGCTGACGCTGCAGCGCGATCGTCGCGGTCGAGACGACGACGCAGGAGTGTCCTTCGCCCGCCGGACCCGCGTCGACCGCATGCCGTACGGCCGGGACCAGGTAGGCGAGCGATTTGCCGGTACCGGTGCCGGCCTGAACGGCGAGATGCTCCCCGGAGCCGATGGCGTGCGCCACCGCCTCGGCCATCTTCACCTGTCCGGGCCGCTCCGCACCGCCGACACCGGATACGGCGGCGGCGAGAAGAGCGGATACGTCGGGCAGATCGGTCTTGTCCGCGGAGTCGAGGAGGTCGTCGGGCACGACACGAAACGCTACCGGTGACGGCGAGCGTCCGGTGCCGCCTTTTCCGCCGCCACCCACGCGTGAATCATGGAGGGGCAGGTCAGGCGGGGTGGCGAACGTGCCCCTCCGGCGGGTCGTGCAGGAACGCTCCGGTGGAGCGCCGTCGGTGCGGAGCGCCCGGCGGTGTTCAGAGGGTAGGACCGCCCTGCTTTCGGCGGCGTTCGTTGAAGTCGCGCATGCGCTGCGGGTAGCCGGTGATCTGGACGTCGTAGACCGGCAGGCGCAGGTCGCGGGCGACCTTCTGGATGACCTGCGGGGAGCCGACGCGACGGCGGGTCCATTCGCCGTCGGCGGCGATCGCCATCGCGGTCGTGTCGGTGGCGAACGTCTCGGGCTCGACGTAGAACTCCACCCCCGTCCGGCTGCGGGCGAAGGCCATCAACGACTCGATGTCGGCGTTGGTCGCCTCGCGGTCGAGGGTCGTCACCACGCTGTGGCCGCGTCGGCGGCGAAGCCCGAAGCGATCTCCCCACTTCATCGGAGGTCCTCCTCAAGAACCTGTCGCGGTGCTCCCATCCCGTCATCGCCGGGGCCCGCAACAGACTTCGCGAATTACGTTTTCAACGTCGCTGCCACCCTCCTGGTTCCAGCCCATCTCGCGGCGATCGTCGCTCAGGCGACCGCGTGGTGATGTGAGGCGACCAAATGGCGGCTTGGGACGGATGCCATTCACCTCCTGCGCGGCCACGAGGCCGAGCAGAAGGGCGAGGATCCGCCACCGAGAGGAGACCGTAGCGGATGACACCGGGGCGGTGTGCCGCGGCGATCGGGGGGCGGCGGCCGAGTGCGAGCGACCGTTGTCGCGGAAATTGTCCCCGCTTGGCATACATCGCCCGATAGCGCGCACTAATGTGACCCCTGTTCTGACACAGGGTGTTACGGGGGCCGTGAATGCGGTTTGTCATCCCCGCGGGCCGTGCGCGGCTGTACGCCGCCGCGGTCGCCGGTGTTCTCGTGCTCGGCTGGCTGAGTGGGTTCGGGCCGGCGAACGCCGGGCGGGTTCAGGTGCCCGCCCTCGCGAGCGGACGGCCGCCGGTCGGCCGGGCCTCGGCCCACCCGAAATCCCGCCGTACGCTCCCCGTCGCCCCGGCCGTCGACTGCAGGGTCGCCAAGTGCGTCGCGCTGACCTTCGACGACGGGCCCGGGCCGTACACCGCCAAGCTGCTCCGCATGCTCGCCGCCCGCCACGTCAGGGTCACGTTCTTCCTCATCGGCGGCAACATCGAGGGCCGGGAGGCCGTCGTCCGCCGGGAGCTCGCCCAGGGCAACGTCATCGGCGATCACACGTGGACCCATCCGGATCTCAGCAGGCTCTCCGAGCAGCAGATTCGCCGCCAGCTCACCCGCACGCGCAGCGAGATAACCCGGGTGACCGACGGGCCGGTACGGCTCATGCGCCCGCCGTACGGGAGCACCGACACGAGCGTCGCCAAGGTCGCGCGCGGTCTCGGACTCGCCCAGATCGTCTGGAGTGTCGACACCGACGACTGGCTCGACCGCAACTCGGCGATCGTCGCCCACCGCGCCATCTCCCGTGCGAGAAGGGGTGACATCATCCTCATGCACGACATCCACCCGACGACGGTGAACGCCGTGCCGAAAATCATGCGCGGTCTGGCCAAGCGCGGCTTCACCTTCGCCACCGTGCCCGAGCTGCTCGCCGCGCATCCCC
>DASQPY010000596.1:0-6494 GCA_035643735.1 Actinoallomurus sp.
GGGATCACCACGGGCGGGGATCACGACGGGCGGGGATCACCACGGGGGCGGCTTGGCTCAGAGGAGGCTCTCGTACAGGTCGCGGGTGCGGGCGGCGATTCGTGGCCAGGAGAAATGGTCGACCGTACGCTGCCGCCCAGCCTGGCCCATCGTGGTCGCTCGGGACGGGTCGGCGATCAGGGCGGTGACCCGCTCGGCCAGGTCGGCGACGAAGCGATCGGGGTCAACGGGGAGTCCGGTGCCGTCGGCGGTCTGCTCGATCGGGACGAGCAGACCGGTCGCGCCGTCGGCGACCACTTCGGGGATGCCGCCGGTCGCCGTCGCCACGACGGGCGCCTCGCAGGCCATGGCTTCCAGGTTGACGATCCCCATCGGCTCGTAGATCGACGGGCACACGAAGACGCTCGCGTGGCTGAGGAGCTGGACGACGTCGGGCCGTGGCAGCATCCGCGCGATCCAGATGACCCCGTCGCGTTCGCGCCGCAGGCCGTCCACCAGCCCGTCGACCTCGGCGGCGATCTCCGGCGTGTCGGGCGCCCCGGCGCACAGGACGAGCTGCACCGCGGGATCGAAGGACCGAGCCGCCCGCAGGAGGTAGGGCAGCCCCTTCTGCCGCGTGATCCGCCCGACGAACACCACGGACGGGCGATCCGGGTCGACGCCGAACCGGGCGAGCACGTCGGTGCCGTGGTCGGGTGCGTACTCCACCGTGTCGATCCCGTTGTGCAGGACCGTCACGCGTTCCGGGTCGACCTCGGGATAGCAGGCGAGCACGTCGCGGCGCATGCCCTCGGACACGGAGACGACCGCGTCGGCCGCCAGGATGGCGGTGCGCTCGGCCCACGAGGAGATGGCGTAACCGCCGCCGAGCTGTTCGGCCTTCCATGGCCGCAACGGCTCGAGGCTGTGCGTCGTGACCACGTGCGGGATGCCGTGCAACAGCTTCGCGACGTGCCCGGCCATGTTGGCGTACCACGTGTGGCTGTGCACGAGGTCCGCGCCCGAGGAGCCGTTCGCCATCTCCAGGTCGACGCCCAGCACCTGCAGCGCGGCGTTCGCCGTCTCCAGGCCACCGGGTACGCGATAGCCGGCCACGCCCGGCTCGCCCCGGTCGGCGCCGAAGGCGTGCACGCGGACGTCACAGATCGCGCGGAGCTCGCGGGCGAGGTACTCCACGTGCACCCCCGCCCCGCCGTACACCTCGGGTGGGTACTCACGGCTGAGCAGATCAACGCGCATGTCCGTAGCGTAGAGGAGACATCCGTTTCGTCTGTTCCTGGAGCCACTCTGGCGGCTATCGTCACGTCATGGCGACGCCTCAGGTCTTGTCGATGGTGCTGGCCGGTGGCGAGGGGAAGCGACTCCTGCCGCTCACGGCCGACCGGGCCAAACCGGCCGTGCCCTTCGGTGGCATGTACCGGCTCATCGACTTCGTGCTCTCCAATCTCGCCAACGCCGGCTATCTCAAAATCGTGGTGCTGACGCAGTACAAGAGCCACAGCCTCGACCGCCACGTCTCCCGTACGTGGCGCATGTCGACGCTGCTCGGCAACTACGTCACGCCCGTCCCGGCCCAGCAGCGCCTGGGCCCGCGCTGGTTCGCCGGCTCGGCCGACGCCATCCTGCAGAACCTCAACCTGATCGAGGACGAGAAGCCCGACCACGTCGTGGTGTTCGGCGCGGACCACATCTACCGCATGGACCCGCGCCAGATGGTCGACCAGCACGTGCAGTCCGGCGCCGGCGTCACCATCGCGGCGATCCGCCAGCCCCTGGCCCTCGCCGACCAGTTCGGTGTCATCGAGACCGGCCCGGACGGCATCGCCGTGTCCGCGTTCCGCGAGAAGCCCAAGGACGCGGTGGGGCTGCCGGACGCGCCCGACCAGATCTACGCGTCGATGGGCAACTACGTCTTCGACCGGCGCGTGCTCGTCGACATCGTGAAACAGGACGCGGCCGACTCGTCGAGCCGGCACGACGTCGGCGGGGACATCATCCCCAAGCTGGTCGAGGCCGGGCGGGCGAACGTCTACGACTTCGCCGACAACCTGGTGCCCGGATCCACCGAGCGCGACCGCGGCTACTGGCGCGACGTCGGCACGCTGGACGCCTTCTACGAGGCGCACATGGATCTCATCTCGGTGCACCCGATCTTCAACCTCTACAACCGGCAGTGGCCGATCTACACGGGACACGACCCGCTGCCGCCGGCCAAGTTCGTCTTCAACGAGGAGGGACGCCGCGGGCAGGCGATCGACTCGATGGTCTCCCCCGGCGCGATCCTGTCCGGGGGCACGGCCGAGCGCTCGATCCTGTCCCCCGACGTCCACCTGGACTCCGGCTCCGCCGTCTGCGACTCGGTCCTCATGGACGGCGTACGCATCGGGCACGGCGCCGTCGTGCGGCACGCCATCATCGACAAGAACGTCGTGGTCCCCGACGGCGCCCAGATCGGCGTCGACCTCGAGCAGGACCGGGAGCGCTTCACGATCACCCCGAGCGGCGTCCGGGTGATCGAGAAGAACCAGATCGTCGAGGGTTGATCAGAACGCCCCGGTGAGCCCGGCCGCGGCGCCGGGGCCGGATCGGCACCGGAGTGGCGGGATCAAATTCGGTTGCCTCGCCGGGGGGCGCCTGTTGTAATTTCGCCGACGACCATCGATCCAGGGAGAATTAAATGCGCGCGCCTTTCATGTCCGCACAGAAAGGGATTTTCGCCTACACAGAGGACATGACAGTCAGTGCGCACGCTGAACCTGGGGATTTTGGCACATGTGGACGCCGGTAAGACCAGCCTGACGGAGCGGCTGCTTTTCGCCGCCGGCGTCATCGACGAGATCGGCAGCGTCGATGACGGTAATACCCAGACCGACTCTTTGGCACTCGAACGTCAACGCGGCATCACGATCAAGTCCGCCGTCGTGTCGTTCGTCGTCGGTGACGTCGCCGTCAACCTGATCGACACGCCCGGTCACCCGGACTTCATCGCCGAGGTGGAGCGCGTGCTGAGCGTGCTCGACGGCGCCGTGCTGGTGATCTCCGCCGTCGAGGGCGTGCAGGCACAGACCCGCGTCCTGATGCGTACGCTGCGGCGGCTGCGCATCCCCACACTTTCGTGAACAAGATCGACCGCCGCGGTGCCCGCGGTGACGACGTGCTGTGCGGCATCGCCGGGAAGCTGACGCCGGCGATCATCTCGATGGGTTCGGTGCGCGGCCTCGGCACCCGCGACGCGGCGTCCGCACCGTACGGTCCGGCCGACGCCGCGTTCACGACCGGGCTGGCCGACCTCCTCACCGACCACGACGACGCTCTCCTGGCCGCGTACGTCAGGGACGGGACGGTCTCCCCCTCCCGCCTGAGAAAAGCACTCGCGGCGCAGGTCGGTAAGGGGCTGGTGCATCCGGTGTACTTCGGATCGGCGATCACGGGTTCGGGTGTGGAGGCACTGGTGACCGGCATCGAGGAGCTGCTGCCCGCCGCCGGGGGCGACGCGTGCGCTCCCGTCTCGGGCACCGTCTTCAAGGTCGAGCGGGGACCGGCCGGGGAGAAGGTGGCCTACGTCCGGATGTTCGCCGGGACCGTACGGGTACGGGAGCGGCTGCGCTTCGGCCCGGACGGCGAGGCGAAGGTCACCGCGATCAGCGTCTTCGACCGCGGCACGGCCGTCCAGCGCCCGTCGGTCGCGGCGGGGCGGATCGGGATGCTCTGGGGACTCGCCGACGTACGGATCGGCGACACGGTCGGCACGTCGCCGGCCGCCGAGGCGGACCACCATTTCGCTCCGCCCACCCTGGAGACGGTCGTCGTTCCCCGCCGCATGGCCGACAAGGGCAGGCTGCACGCCGCGCTGGCCCAGCTCGCCGAGCAGGATCCGCTGATCGGCCTGCGACAGGACGACGTCCGCCAGGAGATCTCCGTCTCGCTCTACGGTGAGGTGCAGAAAGAGGTCATCCAGGCGACGCTGGCGAACGATTTCGGCGTCGACGTCGCGTTCCGCGAGACGACGACCATCTGCGTAGAACGCCCGAACGGCTCCGGTGCGGCCGTTGAGATCATCGACAGGGAACCCAATCCGTTTCTCGCCACGGTCGGGCTGCGCGTCGATCCGGCCGCCCTGGGATCCGGCGTGCGATTCCGGCTGGAAGTGGAGCTCGGGTCGCTTCCGTTCTCCTTCGTCAAGGCGGTCGAGGAGACCGTCCATGAGACGTTGCGGCAGGGAATTCACGGATGGCAGGTCACCGACTGCACGGTCACCATGACGCACTCGGGATATTGGCCGCGTCAGAGTCACGCCCACGGCACCTTCGACGCCGGCATGTCGAGCACCGCCGGCGATTTCCGCAACCTGACGCCGCTGGTCCTGATGGACGCGCTGCGGCGGGCGGGCACCACGGTCTACGAGCCGCTGCAGCGGTTCCGGCTCGAGATCCCGGACGACACGTACGGGGCACTGGTGCCGGTGCTGCTGCGGCTGCGCGCGGTGCCGCGCACCACCGAGATCGGCGGATCCGTGTGCGTGGTGGAGGGGGAGCTCCCGGCCGCTCGCGTGCACGACCTGGAGCGGCGGCTGCCGGCGCTGACCCGCGGAGAGGGCCTGCTGGAGTGCGACTTCGACCGGTACGAACCGGTGCGCGGCGTGGTTCCGGACCGGCCGCGCTCGGACCACGACCCGCTCAACCGCAAGGAGTACCTCCTGCGCGTCGAGCGGCGCGTCACCGGTGCCTGACCTGTGCGAGGCCCGTCTCGGGTGACGGGCCTCGCACAGCGGTCATGCCGAGGTCGCCAGGGCGGCCTCGGACTCGACCTCGTCGTGGGGGAGGCCGTCGATGTTCTCGCGTACACGCTCGCCGGGCAGCCGCATCCTGAGCGCGAGGAAGTAGATCACCGCGCTCCAGACGGCGTTGACGACGAAGCCCCTCGCGAGGCCCGTGAAGACGCCCCGGCCGCCGTCGTAGTCGCCCAGGTAGCTGATCAGCGCGATGCCGGCCAGCCAGGGGATCACCCAGGAGGCGCCGGCCTTCCAGTCCATCTTGTACTTGAGCTGGCCGGTCGCGGCGAAGATCGCCATCAGCACGTACCCGAAGACGATGATGATGAAGAACTTCCAGTTCGTCTTCCAGCCGGTCCAGTAGATGATCATGTTGGCCGAGTAGAAGGCGAGCAGCGGGATGACGTCGCCGCCCCACAGCCGGAACGGCCGTTCCTGCTCCGGCAGCTCCCGGCGCAGCGCCGCGTGCGCGAGCGGGCCGGAGGCGAACGACATGACCGTCGCGGAGGTGACCAGGCCGACGAGCTGCTGCCAGCTGGGGAACGGCAGCAACATGATCGCCGCCACGACGAAGGTGATGAGCAGCGACACCCACGGCACGCCACGGGTGCTCAGCCTGCCGATCGCCTGCGGCGCGTTGCCGTTGCGGGCCATCGTGTACCCCAGCCGGGCGGTGACGGCGGAGTAGATCAGACCGGTGTCGCCCGGGGAGACCACGGCGTCGATGTAGAGGATGGTCGCCAGCCAGCCCAGGCCGATGGCGGTCGAGACCGCGGCCAGCGGGCCGAAGTCGTTCGTGAACGACAGTTCGGACCAGCCGTGGGCCAGGTCGCCGCCGGACAGCGCGGCGATGAAGGCGATCTGCAGCAGCACGTAGACGACCATGCAGATGACGACCGAGCCGATGACCGCGAACGGCACGTTGCGCTTGGGGTCGTTGCTCTCGCCCGCGAGCTCGATCGCCTGGCGGAATCCCAGGTAGGAGAAGGTGATGCCCGACGTCGAGATGGCGGTGAACATCGCCTTGCCGCCCGACGGGGCGAAACCGTGGCTGGTGAAGTTCGCGCCGTGGAACGTGGTGACCAGGAAGAGCACCACGACCAGCGCGATGACCGCGAGCTTCCACCAGACCAGCACGTTGTTGATCTGGGTGAAGAACTTCACCCCGATGGCGTTGATCACGCAGAAGAGGGCGAGCAGCACCAGCGCGGCCACGATGCCGACGGGGGTCAGCGTGTGCACGGGTTCGCCGCCGACCATGTGCTTGTCGGTGAAGTGGTACCACTTGGTGGCGTACTGCAGCATGCCGGTCGTCTCGATCGCCGGCACGACGGCCGCCGCGACCCAGGTGATCCAGCCCATGGAGTAGCTGGCGAAGCCGCCGAAGGCGTACATCGGGAAGCGGATGACACCGCCGGTGACCGGGAACATCGTGCCCAGCTCGGAGAACGACAGGCCGATCAGGATGATCATTACGCCCGCGATCGCCCACGAGAAGATCGCGGCCGGGCCGGCGATGATGCCGGCGTTCATCGCGCCGAAGAGCCAGCCCGATCCAATGATCGATCCGACTCCGGCGAACAGCAGACCGGTACGCCCGATGTCGCGGCGCAGGTGTCTGGCCTCGCCACCTCCGGACGCTGGTTCGGGATTCATGGTGGCCGTCATGGAGCTCCTCTCGTACCGGTCACGGCGATGTGACGGACCCTGCCGTACCCGACCA
>DASQPY010000597.1:0-3881 GCA_035643735.1 Actinoallomurus sp.
CGGGCCCACGATCGTCAGGTCGTACTTGCCGTCGCCACTGCCCGCCCCGATCCGGACCGAACCGGGCACGGTCTGGCGCGATGGCGCGACGGTGTACTGACCCGGGTACTTCGCCGGGTAGTCGGCGAGCGACTGGGCCGGGGCGGCGTTGTTGTAGACGGCGAAGTGGCTGGCCTTGCGGACGTGCTTGCCGTTGTTGCCGAACGACAGCTTCGCCTCGACCGCCCCATCAGGGCCGAATGTGAAGCCGACCAGGTTGGCGTTGGGCTGGTACGGCAGCGGCCGCGCCCGCTTGGTGCCCGGCTCCTGTTCCGGCATCGCGTTGGTCGTGACGGGCGGGTTGTACGAGCCGCCGGCAGGGTCACCGATGACGGTGGTCTTGGGCAGCTTCGGCAGGCCGAAGACCGGTGAGGTGAAGTCGAAGGCGCCGGTCAGGTCGCCGCAGACGGCGCGTCGCCAGGCGCTGATGTTCGGGCTGATCGCCGGTTTGCCGAGCGCCGCGGTCCACTTCTCCATGAACTGGATCACCGAGGTGTGGTCGGAGACCTCCGACGTCACCCAGCCGCCGCGCGTCCACGGCGATATCAGGATGAGCGGGACGCGGAAGCCCAGGCCGACGGGCATCGGTTCGGTGAGACCGGCGCTCGCGAGGGGGCCGGACTCCTCGTGGTAGAACTCGTCCTTCGTCCCGGGCGCCGGCACCGGCGGCGGCACGTGGTCGAACTGGCCGTCGTTCTCGTCGTAGTCGATGATCATGAGGGTCGAGTTGAAGACGTCCGGATCGGTGTTGAGCGCCTCGAGCACGCTGTTGACGTAGTACGCCCCGTCGTTCGGCGCGCCGTCCGGGTGCTCCGAGAACGCCTGGTCGGTGACGACCCAGGACACCTGCGGCAACGTACCCGCCTTCACGTCGGCCTGGATCGCGTTGGCGAGGTTGTCGGCGTTCGCGCTCACGCCGGTCAGGGGTTCGGGGACGTTCGCGACGCCGTTCTCGTAGAAGACGTTGCCGGGAGCGGGCGTGCCACCCTGAGCCGGGTCGTACCGGGCGAACGTGGCGAAGTACTCAAGACCGTTGTCGCCGTAGTCGTCCGCACCCTGGTAGACCTTCCACGTGAGGCCGGCCTTCTGGAGCGTCTCGGCGTACGTCTCCCAGAGCAGCTTCTTGCCCAGCTCGTCGCCACCGTTGTAGGCGACGTAGTCGCTGAACTTCTGCTGGGCGTCGATCGTGCCGCCCCACAGGTACGTACGGTTGGGGCCGGTCGCGCTGAGCACGGAGCAGTGGTAGGCGTCGCCGATCGTGTACGCGTCGGCGAGGGCGTAGTGGAACGGGATGTCCTTCCGGTTGAGGTAGCCGAGCGTCGTCAGACCGCCCTTGGCGTACACCCAGCCGTTCATCAGGCCGCCGAACCAGGCACCGTGCTGGTCGTCCCAGCTGTGCGACGTGCCGCCGTACCCCTGTGCGCCGACCTCCGAGCTGGGCGGCTGGTGACCGGCCGGGTAGGCCGACACCGCGGCCTCGCTCAGGTGCCACGGGTACTGGGTGGTCTTCACGGGGGTGCCAGGAGGTGTCGTCGGCTGCTGGAAGACCGACAGCCCGCCGGGCAGGGTGATGGTCGAGCGGTCACCAAAGCCGCGGACGCCTCGGAGGGAGCCGTAGTAGTGGTCGAAACTGCGGTTCTCCTGCATGAGGATCACCACGTGCTCCACATCCCGGATGTCTCCGTGCCGGGGATGCTTCCCGGACGGCTTGGGGGAAGCTTGCGCGTCACCGGCGGGGAGTGCCGCACCGGCGACTCCCGCCCCGGTGACCGCCGCGGCCGCACCGAGGAAACCTCGACGAGAAATAGCAGACATGTACAAACCCCTCGTTACCGCCGATATCTAGACAGGCAGCACGAAAGGTATGGTCGTCAGACCCTCTTTGGCTCACATCGAACTGAACGGTGGCCGAAGCGACCAAAAACCATGAGGCGATCCCAGTTTCGATCACGGCGTGCGGAGAACTGAACGGCGCCGAGAACGTGATCTTCACAGAATCCCCACAGATCGTCCACGCGATCTCCGTGGCGGGCTTCTACGGTCGCGGACATGCAACGGATCCTGGTGGTCGAGGACGAGCCCACCATCGCGCAGGCGGTCGCGGCACGGCTGGTCGCCGACGGCTTTGAGGTACGGGTGGTGGCCGACGGGCCCGCGGCGGTCGACCGGTTCCGGGCGGACCATCCCGATCTGGTGGTGATCGATCTCATGTTGCCCGGCCTGGACGGGCTGGAGGTCTGCCGCCGGATCCAGGCCGAACGGCCGGTCCCGGTCCTGATGCTGACCGCGCGGGACGACGAGACCGATCTGCTCGTCGGGCTGGCGGTAGGAGCCGACGACTACCTGACCAAGCCGTTCAGCATGCGCGAGCTGACGGCTCGGGTCCGGACGCTGCTGCGGCGGGTGGAGCACGCCGCCGCGCTGGCCGCCGCGCCGCCCGGCCGGGACGTCGTGCGGCTCGGTCCGCTCGAGATCGACCGGGCGGCCCGCAAGGTCGCGGTGGAGGGGGCGGCCGTACACCTCACGCCCACCGAGTACGAGCTGCTCGACAGCCTGGCCCGTACCCCGGGCACCGTGCTGACCCGGGCGGTCCTGCTCGAACAGGTATGGGACTGGGCCGACGGCTCGGGCACCCGGGTGGTCGACAGCCATATCAAGGCGCTGCGCCGCAAGCTCGGCGCGGACCTCATCCGTACCGTCCACAGCGTCGGCTACGCCTTGGAGATCACTCCATGAATTTTCTCCACCGGTTGTGGACGGCGTTGCCGCGGCCCCTGGACCCGATGCGGTCCATCAAGATCAAGCTCGGACTGCTGGCCGTCTGCAACGCCTGCGTCGGCGGCCTGATGATGGTGTGGGGCTACGGCCTGGGCTTCCGGGGCCGGATCACGCTGCCCGTCGCGCTGCTGATCTCCGTCGTGGTGACGCAGATCCTGGCGCACGGCATGACCTCGCCGTTGCGCGAGATGACGGCCGCTGCCCGGGCGATGGCCCGCGGCGACTACCGCCGCCGGGTGCGGGTGACCTCCCGGGACGAGGTCGGCGAGCTGGGCCGGGCCTTCAACCGGATGGCCGCCGACCTCGCCGAGGTGGAACAGCAGCGCCGGGAGTTCGTCGCCAACGTGTCGCACGAGCTCCGCACTCCCATCACCGCTCTGCGGGCGGTCCTGGAGAACGTCGCGGACGGCGTCACCCCGGCCACCTCCGAGGTGATCGAGGGCGCCCTGGCGCAGACCGAACGCCTCGGCCGCCTGGTCACCCAGCTCCTCGACCTGTCCCGCGTCGAGGCCGGCGCGGTCTGTCTCGACCTGGCGAACTTCGAGATCGGCCCGTTCCTGGACGCCGCCGTCGCGGATGCCCAGGTCGGCCATCCCCATCCGATCTTCACCGTACGGGCCGAACCCGGCCTCACCGTTCGCGCCGACCGTGACCGCCTGCACCAGGTCATCGCCAACCTTCTCGACAACGCGGCCCGGCACAGTCCGCCCGGCGGCACGATCACGGTGACCGCTGCCAGATCGCAGGCCGACGCGCTCGATCTTCAGGTGCAGGACGAGGGCCCGGGAATCCCGGCCGGCGAGCGCGCACAGGTCTTCGAACGCTTCTCCCGAGGCTCCGCCTCGCACGTCGGCTCCCCCGGCGGCGGCACCGGCCTGGGCCTCGCCATCGCGCGCTGGGTGGTGGACCTGCACGGCGGACAGATCGCCGTAGCCGACTCCGCGGCCGGCTGCCTCATCCGCGTCGTACTTCCGCAACCTAACGGAGCACCGTCATGACCGATCTTCCCAAGTCGCCCGGGCCATCGCCTCGCCCTTCGGGACCGGAACCCTGGAGGCGGCCCG
>DASQPY010000598.1:0-2047 GCA_035643735.1 Actinoallomurus sp.
CTGTATCGGGATCTTCACGGTGCGTGAATGCCCAGGCCGGACCTACGCCCCGGCCTCGCCCGATCAACGAGCCGCGTTCTCCGGCTGGTGACGCAGGCTCACCGAGTTGATGCAGTACCGCTGGTCGGTCGGAGTCGGGTAGCCCTCACCCTCGAACACGTGGCCGAGATGCGAGTCACAGTTCGCGCAGCGCACCTCGATACGGACCATGCCGAGCGTGTCGTCCCGCAGGAGGGTCACCGCGTCGGACTCGGTCGGCTGGTAGAAGCTCGGCCAGCCGCAGTGAGAGTCGAACTTGGTGTCCGAGCGGAACAGCTCGGTGCCGCAGGCGCGGCAGTTGTAGACGCCGACGGTCTTGGTGGAGACGTACTCACCGGTCCATGGGGCCTCGGTGCCGGCCTCGCGGAGCACGTGGTACTCCTCAGGAGACAGCTCGGCCTTCCACTCGTCGTTGGTCTTACGATTCACTGTCACACCCTTGTCAACACTCGTGGGCACCCCGCCATTCCGTGCCCTGGGCCGTTGCGGGGGGCCGCCGCGGCCCGGGGGAGTACCGTGCGGATATGGCGTCCCCTTACGTGGAGATCCGGGTCGGCGACCGTCTCGTCAAGGTCACCAATCCGGACAAGGTCTACTTCCCCGCGCGGCAGGAGACCAAGCTGGATCTGGTCAACTACTACCTGTCCGTCGGCGACGGGATCCTGCGCGCACTCCACGAGCGGCCCACGACGCTCGAACGCTGGCCGGGCGGGGTGTTCGAGGGGGCGAAGCTGTCCACGCGCGCGGACAACCGCGGTGACGCGTTCTTCCAGAAACGGATCCCGAAGAACACCCCGGACTGGATCCAGACGGCGCGGATCGCCTTTCCCAGCGGCCGGTTCGCGGACGAGCTGTGCCCGGTCGAGCTCGCGGACGTCGCGTGGGCGGCCAACCTCGGCACCGTCACCTTCCACCCCTGGCCCGTCCGCAGGTCCGACGTCGACCACCCGGACGAGCTGCGCGTCGACCTCGACCCGCAGCCGGGCACCGACTTCGCCGACGCGAAGAAGGTCGCGCTCGGGCCGCTGCGCGACATCCTCGGCGAGCTCGGCCACACCGGCTTCCCCAAGACCTCCGGCAACCGTGGCGTGCACGTCTACCTCCGCGTCGAGCCGCGCTGGACCTTCACCGAGGTACGCCGCTGCGCGCTCGCCCTGGCCCGCGAGGTCGAGCGGCGCATGCCCGAGCAGGTCACCACGAGCTGGTGGAAGGAGGAGCGCGGGGAAAAGGTCTTCATCGACTTCAACCAGAACGCCCGCGACCGGACCATCGCCTCGGCCTACAGCGTGCGGCCGAAGCCGAACGCGCCCGTCTCCGCGCCGGTGACCTGGGACGAGCTGCCCGACGTCGAGACCGACGACTTCACCATTGCGACCATGCCGGAGCGCTTCACCAAGATCGGCGACCCGCACGCCACGATCGATGACCAGGCGTTCGGCCTGGAGCCGCTGCTGGAGTGGGCCGACCGCGACCGGGGCCTGGGCGACATGCCGTACCCGCCCAACTATCCCAAGATGGAGGGCGAGCCCAAGCGCGTACAGCCGAGCAAGGCGCGCAAGGACTGAGACCGTACGAGCCGCGGCCCCGGCGTCCTCCCGCGCGGAGGAGGTCGGGGCCGCGGCGTACGTGGTGCCGGCTACGACCAGGACACGCCCCCGGTCTCGTTACGACTGTCGTGGCCCGACGCGTGGAACTCCACGTGACTCTCCTCTCGGCGGCGCCCGCGTCCCCGGACCTCACGGCCCCCGTCGGGGCGCGGCGTCCGGTCAGCCGATCATGCCGGAGTTGCGGAGTACATCCCGGAAGCCGGTGATGCCACCCCAATTGACCCCAAGCGGGTCAGCCGAGGATGTCGTCCAGGTCATAGGCCACCGGAACCTCGAGCTGGTCATAACCGCAGGACTCGGGCGCGCGGTCCGGCCGCCACCGGCGGAATCTCGCCGTGTGACGGAACCTGCGGCCCTCCATCTGGTCGTAGGCGACCTCGCAGACCAGTTCCGGCCGCACC
>DASQPY010000599.1:0-3044 GCA_035643735.1 Actinoallomurus sp.
GAACGCCAGCGTCTCGGCCACCGGCCAGGCCAGGGCGTACACGCAGCTGACGCAGTAGGCCGCCCCCACCCCGAGCCGCCGTCGCGTGTACGACCACAGCGGGACGATCGCCAGCGCGAGCAGCGCGGACTGCGCGATGAGCAGCGTCTGCGGCCCGTCATGGATCCAGTACAGCGGCGCCAGCAACGCGAGTATCGGCGAGAAGTGGTCGCCGAGCACGTTGAAGTGCGGCCCGAAGCCGTTGTGCACGCCCTTGACGATCGCGGTGGGCAGGTGGAGGTGGCTGTAGGACCGCACCGCCTGGTCGAAGATCACGAGGTCGTACGTCGTGGTGTGGAACGTCCAGAACCGCGTGAGGGAGTACACGGCGTAGAGAGCCGCGGCGGCGACCGTGAGGACACCCACCGTGATCAGATCGCGCCGGGCGATCCCGGCCGGCGCGGCCGGCTCCGTGGTCTCGGCGAGCATCAGCCGAGCGCGCCGCGAAGACGCTTGGCGTACTCCCGCGCCTCGTCGTCGGAGTCGTACTTGGTGCGCGGCCAGAAGAACCCGCGCAGGCCGTCCTTGCGGTTGCGCGGCACGACGTGCGTGTGCAGGTGGGGCACGCTCTGGGAGACCTTGTTGTTCATCGCGACGAACGACCCGGCGGCGCCGAGCACGGTCTCCATCGCGGCGGCCAGGCTCTGCGCGGCGCCGAAGTAGGGGGCGAGCAGATCCGCGGGCAGGTCGGGCAGGGTCACGTAATGGGTCCGGGGTACGAGCAGCACGTGCCCCTTGAACAGCGGCCGGCTGTCGAGGAACGCCACGGTGGGCCCGTCGTCGAGTACGACGTGGGCGGCTCGGTTCCCCGCGATGATCTCGCAGAACGCGCAGTCCATGGTGGGCATTCTTTCGCTTACACAGGGCTTATGTCGCGTCGGTAAAGTCCGAGATCATGCAATTGGAGCAGCTCGCCTTCCGCTACCGACGCCGCGCGCCCTGGGTGCTCCGTGACGTGACGCTGACCGTACCGCGCGGGCGGGTCGTCGAGGTGAGCGGGGCCAACGGAGCCGGCAAGTCGACCTTGCTCCGGCTGCTCGCGGGCATCGTGCCGCCCGTACGCGGGCGCGTCTCCGAGCGGCCCGCGCGTGTCGGTTACGCGCCGGAGCGGTTTCCCGCCGCCCAGCCGTTCAGCGCGAGCGACTATCTCGCCCACATGGCGAAGATCCGCGGTGTGTCCTTCGCCGGGGCCGGAGAGTGGGCCGAACGCCTCGGCTTCGCGGGCCTGCTCGGCACGCGCCTGCCCGACCTGTCCAAGGGCAGCGCGCACAAGGTGGGGCTCATCCAGGCGTTGCTCGGCTCTCCCGGCCTGCTCGTGCTGGACGAGCCCTTCGCCGGCCTGGACGCCGAGACGCGTACGGCACTGCCGGCGCTGCTGGCCGAGCTCTCCACCGGCGGCACCTCCGTGGTGGTCAGTGACCATCAGGGCGGCCTGGGCGAGCTGCCCGGCATCGTGCGCTGGCAGGTGTCCGGTCATACGGTGACCACCGGCGACCTTCCCGACGAGTATGCGATCGTCGAGGTGGCCGTCCCGGCCGACGAGGCCGACACGCTCGTGGAACGGCTCACCGCCGACGGCTACCGGGCACGGCGTCGATGATCGCGGTTATCCGTTTCCAGCTGAGCGGGTACCTGCGGTCGGTACGCGCGCTGCATCCCATCCTCGCGCTCGGGCTACTGCTCGCGATCGTGTTCTCCAGCCCCCTGGGCGGGACGCCGGCGCAGATCCGGCAGGGCGCGCTGACCGCCGTCGCCGACCTGACCGCGCTCGTCTTCCCGATCTGCGCGTGGGCGGCCCGCGGCCTCCTCGACACCGAACCGGACACCCAGCGGCACGTCACCGCGGTCACCGCGGGGCGCTGGCGTGCCGTCCTGGCCGGGTCCGTGGCCGCGTACGCCTTCAGCGTCGTCATGGCGCTCATCGCCCCCGTCTATCCGCTGGCCCAGGCGGCCGGGGCCGGGCTGGGCATCCGTGAGGCGCTGCTGAGCCTCGCGATGCTGCCGCCGTCGGCGCTGGCCGCGACGGCGCTGGGGGCGCTGACGAGCCGGGCCGTCATGCCCTCGCCGGGCACCTCGATCCTCGTGCTGCTCGGAGTCTGCGGCCTCAACCTCATCCTGGGGCTCGGCCCGCTGAAGGTGCTGACCGTACCCATGATCGAGTGGATGCGCGCGGCCTCGAACGGCTCCTCCGACCTCGCCGGCGCCTATCCCTGGCTGGCACTGCGGACGCTCGCCTGGGCGGCCGTGGCCGGTGCCCTGTACGCCTGGCTCCGCCGCACCCGGCCGTGAGGTCGCGGGTGGTCTCAGCCCTTCGACCGTAGCCGCTCGATCTCCGAGGCCAGCCGTTCCAGGAAGGCGTCCACGTCGGCCTGGCGGTAGCCAGGGCGCATCCGGGTGGTGGCGAACACCGCGTTCTTCACCTGCGACGCCCGTGCCCGGTCCCGTCGCAGCGCGGTGATCATCTCGTCCAGGAAGGCGTCGACCTCCTGCTCGTCGTAGCCCATCTTGAGCCGCGTGGTGCCGAACCGTACATTGCGCACCAGGCCGATGAGCTGATCCGCCTCGGTGGAGCGGATGCGGTTCGGCCCGCCCTTGTCCTCCAGCTGACGGACGTAGTCATCGAGGACCTCGTCCACGGGCTTGATCCGGTATCCACGCAGCCTGCGCGCGAACCGCGCGGCGGTCACCTCGTCGGCGGTCACCGCCGGCGCGAACAACGGGGACCGGCCGAGCGTCCCCTCGATGCGCGCGATGAGCGCGTCCACCTGGTCGCGGTGGTAGCCGCGGAAGGCACGCCGAAAGTCGGGCATCCGGCCATTGTTTCCGATGCCCGGCCGATGAGAAGGCACGGACCTGACCGTAACCGGCCCCTTGGGCGTGTCTCGAAGTCCCCCGCCACCCAAGTAGGACAGCGGACAGGCCCTCAGCGCTGCTGGGTTCGCAGCGGGGGCTGCTCCTCGGGCATCGCCGCGAGCTGGCCGCAGGCTCCGTCGATCTCCTGGCCA
>DASQPY010000600.1:0-4838 GCA_035643735.1 Actinoallomurus sp.
AGGACCTCATCGATGAGTTCCTCCGTGCCGAACGCGGCGACCGTGCGACCGACCAGCTCCTGAACGCGGTGTACCTCGCGACCTCCAGCGAGCAACCGCCGGAGGAGATACGGCGCCGGCTGACCGAGGTGCTTCTGCGTCCGCTGACGGCGACCGGGCCATGACACGGAGGCGGTAATGAGCCTCGAACGGTTCGTCAACGCGATCGCCGACGCCGCTCCCGGCGTGACGCCCGAGGAGATCGCCGACGCACTCTGGCTGGCAACGCAGCTTCCCGCTTCTCCGCCTGCCGGTCCGGAGCCGGCCATCGGCCGGCGGCACCCCCAGGAGCGGACCGGCGACATCGACCGGGCCCATCCGGCCGGCGGGTTCGCGGGCCACCTGGTGTCGCCCTCCCGGGACACCGATGCGCCCCGGTCGGGCGCCGACCTGGCGGCCGGCATGTACGCCGGGCATCCGGACGTAACGGCGCGGCACGGAATCCTGAGCCCGCGCGTCACGGCGCTGCCGGGACAGCGCGAGTACATGAGAGCCTTCCGCCCGCTCAAGCGGATGGTGCCCTCGCGCCGCGACCTCGTCCTCGACGAGGTGGCCACGGCCGAGCTCAGTGCCGAGCGCGGGAAATGGGAACCGGTGCTGCGTGGTGCGCCGGAGCGCTGGCTCTCGGTGGCGCTGGTGGTCGATGACGGCCCGACGATGACGATCTGGCGGGACGCCGTCGCCGAACTCCGCTCCCTGTTGAACTACACCGGCGCCTTCGCCGACGTTCGGGAATGGCGGTTGAACACCGACGCTCCGCTCGGTGACCGGTTCCTCCTGCGCAGCGACGGTCCCACCGACCAGACGGTCGAGCGCAGCCCCTGGGAGCTCTTCGATCCCGAGGGCCGCCGGCTCATCCTCGTCGTCAGCGACGGCATCGGCCGCGCGTGGCGCGACCGCCGCGTGCCGCGGCTCCTCGAGAACTGGGGACGCTACGGCCACGTATCGATCATTCAGCCGTTACCGCAGCGGCTCTGGCGCCGCTGCGCGCCCGCGATCACGACGGCCCGGCTGCATACGCCGGATCCCGTCACACCGAACGGCAGGATGAACGTCCGGTATCGAAACGCAGGTGACCTGGGACAGGGCTACCGTCACCGGCTCGGCGACGAGTTCCCAGCCACCGGCCAAGGGCTGCCGATACCCGTTCTCGAGCTGAATCCCCGCTGGCTGACCCGATGGGCGCAGATCGTCGCGGGTGGTCCGGACTGGAACGACATGCCCGTGCTGTTCACCGGGCGCGGACCCAATCCCCGGCAGCAGTCTCCCGCCGAGCTGCCGGCGGCCGAGCGCGTGCGCCGGTTCCAGGCCAATTCCTCCGCCGAAGCGTTCGAGCTCGCCGGATACCTCGCCTTCGCGCCGCTGACACCACCGGTCATGCGTCTCGTACAGGAGGCGATGCTGCCCGCACCGCGAACCGTGCAGCTTGCCGAGGTGCTCCTCGGCGGATTACTCGACCCCCTGCGCGTCTCGGCGGATCCGGCCGACGGTGACCGTACCGTGCTGTATGAGTTCCACGCCGGCGTGCGGGAGCTGCTGCGTTCGACCGTCCGCCGAAGCACGGCACTGCGAGTCCTGGACCAGGTCTCCGGTTACGTCACGGCGCGGCTCGGGCATACCTTCGACTTCGTGGCGCTCCTGGAGGCCCCGCGACGCGACGAGCTCGCGCGGCTCGCCCAGCTGGACCGGCCGTTCGCCGTCATCATGCGCAGTGCGCTGCGCAGCCTGGGCGGCCGTTACGCGGACATCGCCGAACAGCTCGGAGAGGTGCTGCAGCCCGTCCTGTCCCCGTTCACCGACAAGCCGCTCCCTGTAGCCGTGTACCCGCAGGCCAGGGAGTCCTCCGAATACTCCTCGCACAACCCTATGGGAGGCGTTGTGGCCCGTTCGATCAGCGGCCGCCCCGGAAGGGAACGGCAAGGGTCCGCTCCCTCGGTCTTCATCGGAGTCCCGCCCCAGAATCCCTACTTCACCGGGCGTGAAGACCTACTGCGGGACATCCATGAGCGGCTCACCGGGAAGGTGACCGCGCTCGTACCGCACACGCTGCACGGACACGGCGGGGTGGGCAAGACGCACCTCGCCATCGAGTACGTGCACCGCTACAAGGCCGAATACGACGTGGTCTGCTGGATCTCCGCCGAACAGCCCGCGCTGGTGCGTTCTGGCATCGCCGAGCTCGCCAAGCAGCTGGGTCTGCCGTCGGTGACCGTGGACGAGGCCGTACGTTCCGTGATCGCGACACTTCAGCACGGGCAACCCTATTCCCGGTGGCTTCTCGTCTTCGACAACGCTAACCGGCCCGAGGACATCGAGGAGTTCTTTCCCCAAGGGTCCGGGCACATCCTCCTCACCACGCGCAACGAGGCGTGGGCGGGGTCGGCGCAGATCATCGAGGTCGACGTCTTCCCGCGCGAGGAGAGCATCGAGTTCCTGACCACGCGGCTGGGCGAGGAGATCCTGGCCGAGGCGGCCGACGCCCTGGCGCAGCGGCTGGATGACCTGCCGCTCGCGCTCGACCAGGCGGCCGCCTGGCAGGCGGAGACGCGGGTGAGCATCGACGACTACATGCGCTTGTTCGACGAACGTCTCACCGAGCTCGTCGCCAGCGAGGCGGTACGAGGCGAGGTACGTCCGGCGGACTACCCGATCCCGGTCGCGGTCACCTGGAGCCTCGCACTCGATCAGCTGGGCGACGCCGAGCCCCAGGTCGTCCACCTGCTGCAGCTGTGCGCGTTCTTCGCCCCGGAACCGATTCCCTGGAGCCTTCTCGCCGCGGGCCGCGCGGTACCCGACCTTCCCCGCGCACTGCGGGTGAGCGTCGGCAGCCCACGCGAGCTGGACCGCATGATCCGCACCGTCAAGAAGTACGCGCTGGCCCAGGTTGACTACGGCAGCAACCGGCTGCAACTCCATCGCCTGGCCCAGGCCGTGTTGCGGGAACAGCTCACACCGGAAGAACGCGGGCGTACCCGTCACCAGGCGCACGCGCTGATCGCCGCCGCCGACCCGCTCGACCCGGACGTCCTGGCGAACTGGGAGCGCTACAGCGAGTTGTGGCCGCATGTGCAGCCCAGCGGGTCGGTCGACTGCGAGCACGAAGAGGTCCGCGAGCTGGTGCTGAACCTGACCCGCTACCTGTACATGCAGGGCGGATACGACGACGGGCGCAAGTTCGCCGAGACGACGCTGGAACGCTGGCGGGAGCAGTTCCCGCCGGAGGACCTGCGGACGCTCATCCTCGTCCGGCACCTCGCGACCATCCTTCGCGCACTGGGCATGGTGGGAGAGGCGCACGACCTCAGCAACGGGTCCTATGAGATCCTGCTCACGCTGCCGCCGGAGCGGGAGAGCCCCGAGGAAACGCTCAGCACCGGGAACCTCATCGGCGCCACCTACCGCGACCTCGGACGCTTCGAGGCCGCGCTCGAGATGGACAAGAGACTGTACGCCCAGCACGTCGAGGTGTTCAGCGAGTCCCACCCCCGCACGCTCATGTCGGCGAACAACCTGGCACTGGACCATTTCCTGGTCGGCGACTACAACAGCGCCCGTGATCTGGACTACGACACCTTGCAACTGCGCCGCCGCATTCTCGGCGAGACGAAGCCGTTCACCCTGTTCTCGGAGAACAACTATGCGCGTGACCTGCGGGAGAGCGGGGAGTACTGGCAGGCGCGGAACCTGCTGGAAGCCACGTTCGAGCGCTATTCGAGCGCGCTGGGGGCGCTGCACCCCGACACGCTCCGCACCGCCAAGAACCTGTCGGTGGCCCGCCGTAAGGTCGGCGACTACGAAGGCGCCCGCAACCTGAGCGAGCAGGCCTTCGCCGCCTACCAGAACCTCCTCGGTCCCATGCATCCGGACACCCTCGCCGCCGCCGCCAACCTGGTGAACGACCTCCGGCTCACCCGCGACTTCGACGCCGCGCTGCAACTCGCCACGAACACGCTGGCCGGCTACCGTGACTCACTCGGGCCCGATCATCCGTTCACCCTCGCCACGGAGAACAACTACGCGATCGTCCTGCGCCAGGCGGGCCGGCTCGCGGACGCTCTGGAGATGTCGAACCACGCTTTCACCGGGCTCCGTACCGCTCTCGGACCGGACCACCCGTACACCCTGTCCGCGGCGACCACCCACGGAAACGACCTCCTGACCGCCGAACGCCATGAGGAGGCCCGCGTCCTGTTGGAGGAGACCTACGCGGCGTTCAAGCAGGTCCTCGGCCGGGATCACCCCTACACCCTGGCCTGCGCGGTCAACCTGGTCAGCGTTCTTCGTGCGCGGGGGATGGACGAGGACGCCGACCAACTCGCCGCCGTCACGCGCACGCGTTACGAGGAGGTGCTCGGCAGCGATCATCCAGAGGTGATCGCCGGGCGCATGGCGGGTGTCCACGGAGAGTGCAGCATCGAGTCGCCCGCCACCTGATCCCAGTCGCGCAGCCATTCGGTCAGCGTCTCCGGCGCGGGGGCGTGACCGAGCTCGCGGTGCAGCGCGTAGACCACCTCGGGCCGCCGGGCGAGGACGGCCGCGCGTTCACTCGTTAGCCCGAGCCCCGTCCACGCGTGCCGGTCCTCCGGATCGGTCGCCAAGCGCGCACGGTACCCCGCGGCGGCGGCCGCGTAGTCGTCACGCGCGTAGGCCACGTCGGGATCGCCGGTCCGGTGTGCCGTGTCCCGCACGAATCCGGCGGGATCGCGTACGCGCTGGTAGAGCAGATCCGGTCGGGCGTTCCGGATGCCGCCGCGTGCTTCGAGCCGCGTACGGATCCGTACAGTGGGCACGCGCCGTGC
>DASQPY010000601.1:0-7524 GCA_035643735.1 Actinoallomurus sp.
CCCTGGACTACGCGACCGACGCGGCCCTGCGGGCGGCACTGGCCGCCGAGACCGCCGAGGCGACCGTCGTCATCGTCGCCCAGCGGGTCTCCACCATCCGGCACGCCGACCGCATCGTCGTGCTCGATGAGGGCCGGGTCGTCGGCACCGGCACCCACCACGAGCTGATGGACACCAACGAGACCTACCGGGAGATCGTCCTCTCCCAGCTCACCGAGCAGGAGGCCGCATGAGCTCGCCCGCCTCTTCCGGTTCCGATTCCGCGTCAGGGTCAGGGTCTGGATCCGGGTCCGGCGAACGGCCGGTCCCGGGCCGCGGACCGGGACCGGCGCCAGGTACGGCCCGCGGGCCGGCGGCGTTCATGGCCGGCCGGTCGACCGAGAAGTCGCTGGACTTCGGCGGGTCGAGCCGGCGCCTGCTACGCATGCTGCGGCCCGAGCGGCCGCTCATCGTCGTCACGCTGCTGCTGGCCGTCGCGAGCGTCACGACGACCGTGCTCGGCCCGCGGATTCTCGGCCAGGCCACCGACCTGATCTTCGCCGGCGTGATCGGCCGCCAGGCCCCCGCCGGTGCCACCAAGGCCGAGGTGGTAGCCCGCCTGCGGAACAACGGCCAGGGCACCCTCGCGGACCTGCTCAACTCGGTGAACTTCGTGCCCGGGCACGGCATCGACTTCGGCAAGGTCGGCATGGTGCTGCTGACCGTGCTGGCGCTCTTCCTCGTCGCGGCCGTCCTCGGCCTGCTGCAGGGCCTGCTGACGACCACCATCGTCCAGCGGTCGATGTACCGGCTGCGGGAGCAGGCCGAGACCAAGCTGGCCCGGCTCCCGCTCGGCTACTTCGACCGGCAGCCCCACGGCGAGGTGCTCAGCCGGGTCACCAACGACATCGACAACCTGGCCCAGACGCTCCAACAGACGCTGAGCCAGATCCTGACCTCGCTGCTCACCATCGTCGGCGTGCTGACCATGATGATCGTCATCTCTCCGCTGCTGGCGATCATCGCGCTGGTGACCGTGCCGGTGTCGGTGCTGGTCGCGGCCAGGATCGGCAAGAAGGCCCAGCCGCAGTTCGTCAAGCAGTGGGCCACCACGGGCCGTCTCAACGGGCACATCGAGGAGATGTACACCGGGCACTCGCTGGTCAAGGTCTTCGGCCGCCAGAAGGAGTCGAAGGAGGTCTTCCAGAAGCACAACGACACCCTGTACGCCTCCAGCTTCCGCGCCCAGTTCATCTCCGGCATGATCCAGCCGGCGATGATGTTCATCGGCAACCTGAACTACGTGCTCGTCGCGGTCGTCGGCGGTCTGCGGGTGGCCTCGGGATCACTGTCGCTGGGCGAGGTGCAGGCGTTCGTCCAGTACTCCCGGCAGTTCACCCAGCCCATCACCCAGGTGGCGAGCATGGCCAACCTGCTGCAGTCCGGCGTCGCCTCGGCCGAGCGCGTCTTCGCGCTGCTCGACGCCGAGGAGCAGGAGCCCGACCCGGTGAATCCGGTCCGGCACGAGGAGGTACGCGGGCGCGTGGCGTTCGAGCATGTCTCGTTCCGGTACGTGCCGGACATCCCGCTGATCGAGGACCTGTCCCTGGCGGTCGAGCCGGGCCAGACGGTCGCCATCGTGGGCCCGACGGGCGCCGGCAAGACCACGCTGGTGAACCTCCTGATGCGCTTCTACGAGGTCACCGGCGGCCGGATCACGCTGGACGGGGTCGACGTCGCCGAGATGACGCGTGAGGACCTGCGCGCACGCACCGGCATGGTGCTGCAGGACGCCTGGCTGTTCGGCGGCACCATCGCCGACAACATCGCGTACGGGGCGGCCGACGCGAGCCATGAGGAGATCGTGGCTGCGGCACGGGCCACGTATGTCGACCGGTTCGTCCGCACCCTGCCGGACGGCTACGACACGGTCATCGACGAGGAGGGCGCGAACGTCAGCACGGGTGAGAAGCAGCTGATCACCATCGCCCGCGCGTTCCTCGCCAAGCCCGCGATCCTCATCCTGGACGAGGCGACCAGCTCCGTCGACACTCGCACCGAGGTCCTCATCCAGCACGCGATGAACTCCCTGCGCGAGGGGCGCACCAGTTTCGTCATCGCCCACCGCCTGTCCACCATCCGCGACGCGGACCTCATCCTCGTGATGGAGTCGGGCAGCATCGTGGAGCAGGGCACGCACGACGAGCTGCTCAAGGCCGAAGGCGCCTACGCCCGTCTCTACGCTGCCCAGTTCGCCCAGGCCGTGGTGGAGGTCGACTGAGCCAGGGCCTGTCTCGGAGTCCCCGTCCGCAGTAGGACAGCGGGACTTCGAGTCGGGCAGGCCCTAGAGGTCCTGGCCCAGCTCCAGGGCCTCGGGCGGCTGGGCCAGCTCCGAGGCGGCCGCGAGCTTGGGGCCGAGGTCACGGGCGAGCGTCGCGGCCAGCGTGCGGAAGGCCCGTACCTCCGGGCGCGGGTCGTTCCTGCGGCTGGCCAGCGCGCTCTGCTCCCAGGGCGCGTCCAGGACCGGCACGAAACGGATGCCCGGCCAGTGGTAGAGGCGCGAGAAGGAGTACAGCGCGGCGCCCGTACCCCGGCCGGCGGAGACGCTGGTGAGCACGTCCTGGATGGTCTGGGCCTGGTCCACGCCGCAGCGGGGCGGCGACCCGTTGCGGGCGAAGGCGAAGTACAGGTAGTCGGTGAACACCCGGGGGGCGCTCTTCGGAAGGGCGACGAACGGCAGGTCGAGGATGTCCATCAGCCGTACGGCGTCCGCGTCGCCGACCGGGTTCGCCGACGGCACGATGAGCACACGGGGCTCGGTGGTGAGCACGTCCACGACGATGCGTTCGTCGTCGGGCGGCGGGCGCACGAAGGCGACGTCCACCAGATGCTCGGTCAGGGCCGTCGTGTGCTCGGCGAAGCTCAGGCTCTCGACGCTGATCGGAGTCTGGGGCTGTGCCTTGCGGAACGCCCGCAGGATGGCGGGGGTCAGCTCGGCCGAGCCCGGTGCCATCACACCGACGCGCAGCGGCACGGCGCTGTCGGAGTGCAGGTCGGTGACCGCGTCAGAGGCCGCGTTCGCGGCGGCGAGCATGGTACGGGCGTGGGGCACGAGCCGTTCGCCCGCAGGCGTCAGAGCGATCGGTGAGCGTTCGAGGAGCTGGACTCCCAGCTCGCGTTCAAGCCGCTGGATATGGCCCGTCACCGCGGGCGGCGACAGGAACAGCCGGGTGGCCGCGCGGGCGAACTGCCCCTCTTCGACGACCGCCAGGAACGACGCGAGCTGTCGTAGTTCCACGAATACAACGTACGTGAGCCGCCGCCCGTTTTCGCACCTAGATTAACTGTTCGTTAATTCTGTCGGGTTCTGCGGCGAGGTCGGGCTATACCTGAATCGTGACTGCGAACGCACTCCCCGAGCGCCGCGCCGTCTCGCTGGACGCAACGGTGTCCCCGAGGCCTGGCGCCGGACTGGAGACCGACCACAGGCCGGCCCTCCGTCACGGTGCCGTGCACGCCCGCGTCCGGACACGGCCCGCGGCCCGTTCGCCGTCTACGCGGCGGGATCGTTCACCGCTCGTCGCAAGCTCGCCCACCACCGCCACCGCCCTACCCTGGTCGCCCCCGCAACGGCGCCCGCGCCCCCACGCTCGCCGTGCCCGGGTCCGCCGCACGTGGTGGCGGTGGTGGGCGTTCGAACCTAGGAGAGCACCCAGCCGCCGTCCACGCACACGGTCTGGCCGGTCATGAAGGCACTGTCGGGGCCGGCGAGGAAGCTGACGACGCCGGCGATGTCCTCGGCCACGCCGCGCCGCTGGAGCGCCTGACGGGCCAGGGCGGCCCGCCCGAACTCCTCCTGGTCCGGAAACGCCTCCAGTTCCTCCTCGGTCCGGATCGCCCCTGGCATGACGGAGTTGACTCGTACGCCGACCGGGCCCAGCGCACGCGCCATCGAGCGGGTGAATCCGATGAGCCCCGCCTTCGTGGTGGCGTACGGCACCGAGTCTGCCGCGCCGACCCTGGCGAGGACGCTGCTGACGGTGACGATGGCGCCGTCCTCCGGGGGGTTCTCACCGAAGGCGCGCCGCGAGCACAGGAACGCGCCCCTGAGGTTGACCGCCATGATCGAGTCCCAGTCGGCCTCGGTGATCTCACTCCAGTCCGCACGCCGCGTCACCGCCGCGTTGGACACCAGCACGCCGACCCGGCCGAGCTCCGCCTCGCAGCGGCCGAACATCGTCTCCACCGCGGCGGCCTCGCTCACATCGGCCACGTAGACCGCGGCCATACCCCCCTCGTTCCGTATACCGGCGGCGACTCCTTCGGCCGCCGCGGCCATGCGTTCGTCGGGGTGGCTGTTGATCGCCACCGCCATCCCGTCGCGCGCGAGCCGGCGGGCGGTCGCGGCCCCGATCCCGCGGGACGCACCCGTCACCAGCGCCACCTGCTTCGCCATCCGGTGAACCTCCTTCCGATCGCTCCTGAGTCAAGAGTCTCCGAAAAACCGGACGAACCGGTAGATCGACACCCCAGAACCGCCAGTTGCCGAGGTCACGACCCTGCCGCACTTCGACGGACCCGCTCTTCAAGACGAGAGGCGCAATGAGACCGAAGCACGTACGCCTGCGCTTGGTCGCAGCAACCGCCGTGGTGAGCCTGTTCGCGGCGCTGGGACTGACGTCGCCCACGATGGCCTCGGCCAAGCCCGCAGCGGCCGCCGACACGAACCTGGCCGCCGGCAAGCCGATCACGGCCTCCTCCCACGTCTTCGACTTCGTCGAGACGAACGCCAACGACAACAACGTCGGCACCTACTGGGAGAGCGCCGGCGGCGCCTATCCGGCCACGCTGAGCGTCAACCTGGGGGCCAAGGCCACCATCAGCTCCGTCGTCGTCAAGCTGAACCCCGATCAGGCCTGGGTCACGCGCACCCAGACGATCGAGGTGCTCGGCCGGCCGGCGCACTCGGGCAACTACACGAGCCTCGTCGGCGCCAGGTCCTCCACCTTCAACCCGTCCTCCGGCGCCAACACCCTGACGATCCCCGTCTCCGCCACGGCCGCCGACGTCCAGCTGAAGTTCACCACCAACTCGGGCGCCCCCGGCGGCCAGGTCGCGGAGTTCCAGGTCATGGGCTCGCCGGCACCGGCTCCCGATCTCACGATCAGCGACATGTCATGGGCCCCGGCGTCGCCGATCGAGACCGACTCCGTCACCCTGCGGGCGACGGTCAGGAACACCGGCACGGCGGCGTCCGGCGCGACGAACGTCAACTTCTCCCTCGCCGGCCAGAAGGTGGGCACCGCGTCGGTCGGCGCCCTCGCCGCGGGCGCGTCGAGCGCGGTCTCGGTCTCCGCCGGCACGCGCAACGCCGGCACGTACCAGCTCGGCGGCAAGGTCGACGAGGCCGACACCGTCCTGGAGCTGAACGAGAACAACAACGCCTACACCAGCCCGTCGTCGCTGGTCGTCGCGCCCGTCGCCGGCTCCGACCTGGTCGCCTCGTCGGTGAGCTGGACTCCCGGCAATCCCTCGAGCGGCAACAACGTGTCCTTCAGTGTGGCCGTCAGAAACCAGGGCACCGTCGCGTCGGCGTCCGGCTCCCACGGCGTCACGCTGACACTTCTCGACGCGAACAACTCCACCGTGAAGACCCTCACCGGCTCGGTCAGCGGAGCGATCGCCGCGGGCGCCACCGCGCCCACGGTGAACCTGGGCGGCTGGACGGCGGTGAACGGCAAGTACACCGTCAGGGTCGTGCTGGCCAACGACACGAACGAGCTGCCGGTCAAGCAGGCCAACAACACCAGCACCAAGCCGTTCTTCGTCGGCCGCGGCGCGAACATGCCCTATGGCAGTTACGAGGCCGAGGACGGCGTCCTTGCCGGCGGTGCCACCGTCGCCGGCCCGAACCGTACGGTCGGTGACCTGGCCGGCGAGGCCTCCGGGCGCCGGGCGGTCAAGCTGACGGGCACCGGCAGCAGCGTGGAGTTCACGACCAAGGCCAGCACCAACACCCTCGTCACCCGGTTCGCCATCCCGGACGCGCCGGGCGGCGGCGGGATCAACTCGACGCTGAACATCTACGTCAACGGGACGTTCCTCAAGGCGATCGACCTGACCTCGCACTACGCGTGGCTGTACGGCAACGAGACGAGCCCGGGCAACTCGCCGGACTCGGCCCCGCGCCACATCTACGACGAGGCCCACGTCATGCTCGGCACGACCGTGGCGGCGGGCAGCAAGATCCGGCTGCAGAAGGACGCGGCCAACGCGGCGGCGTGCTACTCGATCGACTTCGTCAACACCGAGCAGGTCTCGCCGATCGCCAACCCCGACCCGTCCAAGTACACCGTGCCCACCGGATTCGCCCAGCAGGACGTGCAGAACGCCCTGGACAAGGCCCGGCAGGACCCGAACCTGACCGGCGTCTACCTGCCCGCGGGCACGTACCAGACGTCGAGCAAGCTCCAGGTGTACGGCAAGGCGATCAAGGTCGTCGGCGCGGGCCCCTGGTACACCCAGTTCCAGGCGCCTGCGGGGCAGGAGAACACCGACATCGGGATCCGCGCGGATGCGACCGCGAACGGCTCGGTGTTCTCCGGCTTCGCCTACTTCGGCAACTACACGTCGCGGATCGACGGCCCCGGGAAGGTGTTCGACTTCGCGAACGTCGCGGGCGACACGATCGACAACGTGTGGGTCGAGCACATGGTCTGCATGTACTGGGGCGCCAACACCGACCACATGACCATCACCAACTCGCGGATCAGGGACACGTTCGCCGACGGCGTCAACATGACGAACGGCAGCACGGACAACCTGGTCAGCAACGACGAGGCCCGGTCCACCGGCGATGACAGCTTCGCGCTGTTCTCGGCCATCGACGCGGGCGGCGCCGACGAGAAGAACAACGTCTTCCAGAACCTGACGGCGATCCTGCCGTGGCGGGCCGCCGGCCTCGCCGCGTACGGCGGCTCCGACAACACCTTCACGAACATCTACATCGCCGACACCCTGGTGTACTCCGGGATCACGATCAGCTCGCTCGACTTCGGCTACCCGATGAACGGCTTCGGGCCGAACCCGACGAACTTCCAGAACATCTCGATCGTCCGGGCCGGCGGCCACTTCTGGGGCGCGCAGACCTTCCCGGGGATCTGGCTGTTCTCGGCCTCGAAGGTGTTCCGCGGCAGCCGGGTGAGTGCCGTGGACATCGTCGACCCGACGTACTCGGGGATCATGTTCCAGACCAACTACAGCGGAGGCCAGCCGCAGAACCCGGTCACCGACACCGTGCTCACCAACGTCACGATCAGCGGCGCGTACAGGAGCGGCGACGCCTATGACGCCAAGTCCGGCTTCGGGATCTGGGCCAACGAGCTGCCCGAGCCCGGCCAGGGCCCGGCGGTCGGCTCGGCCACCTTCAACAACCTCAAGCTGAGCGACAACGCCGTGGACATCAGGAACACGACGTCCACCTTCACGATCAACCTCCAGTAGAGGGGGATGCGAACGCCCCGGCACGAGCGTGCCGGGGCGTTC
>DASQPY010000602.1:0-4433 GCA_035643735.1 Actinoallomurus sp.
TCGCGCGCTTCGACGTCCAGGTCGAGGGCGGCGGGCGGACGCTTCTCAGCATCCCGGTTCAGGGACGGGGATGACCGGGGCACGGCTTCCGCGCGTTGTTCTGTACGCTCCGAAGTACGGAGGGACCGCTCGCAGATCGGAGGAAGTCCTGCGCAGGGTGATAGTGGCAGAGGCGCTGAGTTCTCTTTCGCGCCCCCACCGCGAGGTCCTCACCGAGACGGTCATGCGCAATCGCTCGGTCAACGAGGCCGCGGATATATTGGGCATTCCACTGGGTACCGCCAAGAGCAGGGTCTACTACGCGCTCCGCGCCCTGCGCATCGTCCTCGAGGAGCGAGGGGTTTCCACATGACCGTCGCGCACACCGACGTCGGTGCGTACGCTCTCGGTCTCCTCGAGGAGGACGACCGGCGGGCGTTCGAAGAGCATCTCGGCGACTGCGCCTCATGCACGGCGGAGCTCAGCGGCCTCGGCGGCATGCGGCGTCTGCTCGCCGGCATCGGCCCGGTCGAGGTCGGCGACGAGGAGCCCGAGGATCTGTCGGGCAACATCACCGATCTGGTCGACCGCCGCAGGCGAGAAGATCGCCGCAGGCGCCGCGGCACGCTGGTGATCGGGCTGGCGGCCGGCGTCGCGCTGGTGGCGGGTGGCGTCACGGCCGGTTCGGCCATCGTCTCGCCGGGAGGCGGTGACGAGCACCAGCACGGCAGCCCCGCCGCGGACGTCCTGGCCATGGGCGTACGGCACTCGGCCACCGACCCGTCCACCCACGCGGTGGGCATCGTGGCGACCCGCGCCCAGCCGTTCGGCACCGAGGTCGGTCTCGACCTCTCCAACGTCCGCGGCCCGCTGACCTGCCGCCTCGTGGCCGTCATGCGGTCCGGGCAGCAGCAGCCGGTGACCGAATGGGCGGTCCCGCCGAAGGGGTACGGCGTGCCCGGCTCGCCGGGCCACCTCCAGGTCCACGGCGGCGTCTCCGTCAAGCCGTCGGACGTGAGCCGCTACGACGTGCTCGTCGAGGGCGGCGGCAGGCTGGTCTCGGTCCCGGTCTGACCGCACAGGGCGTGGTCGACGAGTGCCGCCGCGGCCTGTTCCTCCTGGGTCTGTGCCGGGTCGAGCGCTGTGGACATGGAGACCACGACGCTGCGCGAGGCGTCGGCCGCAGTGATGTAACCGCCCTGGCCGCCTTCGTGGCCCCAGTACACACCGCCGCACGGCAGCGGGCGTGAGAACAGGCCGAGCCCGGCGCGGGCACCCGGCCACACCTGCGCCAGTTCGTCGCTGACGGGCACGGTCGCCGGCATCTGCTTCAGCTGTGCGGGCCGCAGCAGCCTGCCGCCGAGCAGGACACGCAAGAGGCGGCCGAGATCGGCGGTGGTGGTGACCAGACCGCCCGCGGCGCGTCATCGCCCAGCTCCTCGCCCGTCCCGCCGGCGACCCCATCGCCGCCCTCACTCCGCGCGAACGCGAGGTCCTCGCGCTCATGGCGCGGGGAGAGGACAACACCGCCATCGCCGCACGCCTCGTGATCACCCAGAACGCCGTCCACAAGCACCTCGGCAACATCTTCGCCAAGCTCGGCCTGTCACCGGCCGACGGCGGACACCGCCGCGTCCTCGCCGTTCTCACCTATCTCGACCGGACTGCGTCGGAGCCACGGAAAAAGGCGGATCAGTAATTGTCGCAACCGGTTTCCCCCACCGAACTCCGGGCGCCGGAAATGGGGCCGGGAAACGACCCGGCCCCGTTCTCGGTCATGACGTGCGCTTGATCAGTTTTCCGTCCGCGCCGATGACGTACCAGACGCTGTCCACGCCCTGGCCGTCCACGTCACCGGGGTTCATGTCACCGGCGTAGTAGTAGAGCGGCCAGGTGCCGTACGTCGCCTGGAGGTTGCCCTCGGCCCGCTTGGTCTCGCCGAGGAGGGACTTCTGCGTGCCCGAGCCTGCGGTCACCGCCTTGCCGCTGACCAGCGCCGGCCAGCTCGCGATGCACTGTCCGGAGCAACTGCTGCTGCCGTTCTTGTCATTGGTGAACGCGTACAGAGTGCGCCCGCTCCGGTCGGTCAGGATCGGGCCCAGGCTCGACTGGCTGATCGTGACCCCCGCCCCGGCCGGCGCGGCGTGGTCGCCGGACGTGTGGTCGCCGCCGCTGCCGCCGCAGGCGGCGAGGCCGGTCGCGAGCACGGCACCGAGGACGACGAAACGTATGCGCATGAGATCTGCTCCCTATTCACTGAAACATGAGGACCTGGCGTGCAGTACGCAGCCGATGGCCCGGCGGTTCAATCCAGTTTTTCGAATATTCGGCTGAACCGTGGAGGGCCGCACTGCGTACCGAAGGGCGGATCACCGAAAGCACCTCTGTTCAAAGGAATGAGAATGCGCAAGAGACTGGCCGCGATACCCGCCATGGCGCTCGCCTTCGGCATGCTCGGCACGACGGCCGCGCGCGCCACGGACTACCCGACGCCGGAGCCCTCCGGCGGATCCCAGGACCACTCGATGCCCGGCATGCCGGGCATGAAGATGCCGCAGCAGGGCGCGGCGCCGCAGCCGGGCCCTGCGCAGCAGCAGGACGTCTCACGCGACGAGGCCATCGCGCGGGCCCGGCAGCGGCCGTTCTACTTCGCCGCCCGTCTTTCCGGGCGGAACGAGGTCCCGGTGGCGGGCAAACCGGCCGTCGGCGACCCGGACGGGAGCGCGACCGGCGTGATCCGCCTGCAGGGCGACCGGGTCACGTTCGCGTTCGACTGGAAGGGCATCACCGCCCCCACGCTCGGCCACATCCACCAGGGCGTGGCCGGCGTGAACGGCGACGTGAAGGTGCCGCTCTTCACCACGGCGATGCCGGACACCGCGACGGCCGCCGCGGGCTCGGTGACCGTGCCCGACCCGGCCACCGCCGACGCGATCCGCCAGAACCCGGGTGGCTTCTACCTCAACCTGCACAGCAAGGAGTTCCCGGGCGGTGCCGTACGCGCCCAGCTCAGCCCGCTGGCGGGCCCCACCGACGTGCTCCGGCTCGTGACCGGTGGCGGTCTGCGCGGGTTCCTGTCCGGTGACCAGGAGGTGCCGGTGGCGAACGGCCCCGCGGTCGGCGACCCGGACGCGCGCGCGGTGACCTTCATCCGCCCGGCCGGTACCCAGGTCGGCTACTCCTTCGCCTGGATCGGCGTGACGCCCACCCTCGGCCACATCCACAAGGGCGCCTTCGGCACCAACGGACCGGTGGTCGTCCCGCTGTTCACCACTCCGGTCCCCAGCACGATCTTCGCGATCGCGGGCACGGCCACCGGACTCGACCCGGCCGTCGTCGGCCAGATCGGCCAGGACCCGCGCGGGTTCTACGCCAACCTGCACTCCACGGAGTTCCCCGGCGGCGCCCTGCGCGCCCAGCTCGCCGGCTGACGCTCATCCGCGAGGAGGGCTCGGAGCACACGCTCCGGGCCCTCCTCGCGTTCGCGGCGTACGGTCAGCGGAAGTGCACGAGCACGCGCCCGGCGTTCGTCTCGTCGGTCTCGACCCGCTGGTACAGCTTCCTGAGGTGAGCCTGCTTCAGCATGGCGAGGACACGCTGCTTGAGCTTGCCCGACCCGTTGCCCGGGATGATCTCGACGGTCTCGGCCTTCGTGCGCACGGCCTCGAAGATGATGGCCCGTACGGCGCGGTCGACCTCGCGCTCGTTCCGAAAGATCGGGTGCAGATCGAGCGTCAGCGTCATGGGGATTCTCCTCCGTACCCGGACCGGTCCCGTGAAGTGAACCACGCATCCCCTCGCGCGCGTACGGAGAGGTGACCGTGCATGAGTCAAAGGGGGCACAGATGGTCCACGAACCGATGGAAGACGTCGTCACGGCGGCCGTGGAGGGGACGGGGCACTGGCGAACGCGTGCGGCATGCCGGCCGTACGGCTCGGAACTCTTCTTCCCCGCGAAGGGGGACTTCCGGAACAGCGAGATCGTCCGCGCGAAGGCGATCTGCCGCGAGTGTCCCGTGCGGGAGGAATGTCTCCAGACGGCGATGGACGGCCGCGAGAAGATCGGCATCTGGGGTGGTTTCACCCCCGAAGAGCGTGCGCGGCTCCACCGCCTGAGCCGGCGCGCGCGCGTGGCCGGGTGACACGGGAGGCACCGATCGGGGTGTGAAAGGTGCGCTGAGGCTTCCCCGGTGGCATGGTCGGCATGTCGCCGGGGATAGCTCATTCATGGACTAGATATCGAGCCAGGCTTTATCCCGGCCCCGTATTGAAGGAACAGAAGGGTTGCGGCGAAGGAGACCCCCGATGCCAAGCACGATGATCCCCAGCATGGCGGACCTCGCGGAGGTCCTGTTCCTCTCGACGCTCCAGGCGTCCGAGGCACCGACCGCCTCGCAGGTCCGTACGGTCGTCGAGCAGGGCCTGCGGGCGTGGAGCGAGGACTGCATGGCCTG
>DASQPY010000603.1:0-7820 GCA_035643735.1 Actinoallomurus sp.
TCACGTTGTCGATGCCCACCGCCCGTACCGCGGCGTCAGCGTGGCGTGGGAGTAGACGCCGGTCGTGGTGATCTTGAGCCTCAGGGCATGCCCGCCCGTCGCGGCGGCCCAGGCGAACGTCGCGCCGGACAGTTCCGGGCGGCCCTCCAGCACGTGCCACCGGAGTTCCCCGAAGGAGCTCGGCGTCGCCAGCCCGTTGAACCAGAACGCCTCTTCCAGAGCGACTCGTCGCATCGCTTCCCCCCGTGCCGGACCGGGCTGCCCTCCTGATCCCTGCCCTACCCTCCGGAAGACCCCCGGCCCCGCGGAAGCTGCCCGCAAACCCCGGCCCGTGTGGTGGTGAATGTCGGTGACCGACTCCGTGGCCCGGCCGGGCAGTCCAGAGTCACGTTCGCGACCCGCGGGCACCTCTGGTCATCCACGCCGGTTTGCCCGACACTGCGGATCATGTCCTTCCCCGACTCGGTGATCCAGGTGTTGCAGACGGACGCGGACCGGATCGCGGTGGAGCACGGGCCGCGTACGGTCACGCGCGGTGAGCTGCTCGCCATGATCGGCAAGGTGGCGGGCGGCCTGCGGGCCGCCGGGCTCGGTCCCGGCAGCGGTGTCGCCATGGAGCTCGGCGTCAGCCCCGAGTCGCTCGCCGCCTACCTCGCCGCGTACGCCTCCGGCTGCCGGGTCCTCGGTGTCCGTCCCGGTCTCAGCCGGGCACAGGAGCGCCACCTGATCGACGGCGGCGTCGAGCAGGTGCTCACGGACGAGGCCGTCGCGAAGCTGCTGCGCGGCCCGGACGAGCCCGTCGTCGTACGCGCCCGCCCGCAGGACGTCGCGCGGCTCATCCACACCAGCGGCAGCACGGGACGGCCGAAGGGCTGTGCACAGACCTACGCTGCGATGTCGGCGCACTGGTCCTGGGGTGGCGAGTGGGGTCCCGCGACGGCCGACCTCGCCGGCCGCATGGACCGGTACCTGCTCTTCGGCACGCTGGCCAGCGCGGTCGTGCAGGACTTCGCCGCGCTCTGCCTGCTGCACGGCGGCACGGCGGTGATCCCGGAGCTCGACGAGGGCCCGCTGTTCCCCGCCGTGATCGAACGCCTGCGGATCAGCGCGTCCATCATGAACGTGCCCCGGCTCTACCAGATGCTGACCGCATTGGGCGAGAAGCCCGTGGACACCGGGAGCCTGCGCGCGCTGGTCGTCTCCGGCTCGCCGCTGGCGCCGCACCGGCTCGCCGAGACGGTCGAGCGGCTCGGCCCGATCGTGTTCCAGTCCTACGGGCAGACCGAGACCGGCAACCTGGCCCTCCTGACCCCGGACGACATCGCCGCGGGCGTCCTGGACGCCGTGGGGCGGCCCCAGTCGCGCGTCGAGATCGACATACAGGACGGCGAGATCTTCGCCCGCAGCCCGTACCAGATGTCCGGATACTGGCAGGACCCGGAACAGACCGACGAGGTGCTCGTGGACGGCTGGGTACGGACCCGGGACCTCGGTCACGTCGACGACGAGGGGTTCCTGCACCTGAGCGGCCGTACGCGCGACGTGATCATCGTCGATGCCCTCCCGGTCTACGCCGGGCCGATCGAGCAGGTGCTCGCCTCCCTGCCCGACGTCGACCAGGCGTACGTGGTGGGGACGCCGGACGATCGTCGTGGTGAGGCGGTGCACGCCTTCGTCGTTCCCCGGGACGGGCGGGTGCCCGAGAGGGCGGCGCTGTCCGCCGCCGTGCGCGACGCGCTGGGGGAGTCGAACGTGCCGCAGACCATCGAGTTCGTCTCCGAGGCGCCCATGGCCCCCAGCGGCAAACCGGACAAGAGGGCACTTCTGGCCCTCTACCCAAGGCCTTGACTCCGGGAAAAGCGACTCTTGGCATAAGTCCAAAATGACGGTATTTTGCTGACCGCTCAAAGGTTGATTGTTCAACATTTTGGGAGGCGTCCGACGTGCCGGAAGGTTCCGTTCTCGACTATCTGATCATCGGTGCCGGGCCTGCCGGTCTCCAGCTGGGCTACTACCTGCAGCGATCGGGGCGCGACTACCTGATCGTCGAGCGCGGTGCGACGCCGGGCACGTTCTTCACCCGGTTCCCGCGCCACCGCCAGATGATCTCGAACAACAAGGTCCACACCGGCTGGGACGACCCCGAGCTCAACCTGCGGATGGACTGGAACTCCCTGCTGACCGACGAGCCGGGACGGCTGTTCAAGGACTACACGGTTCGGTACTTCCCGCCCGCCGACGACATGGTGCGTTACCTGACCGACTTCGCCAGCGACCACGGGCTGGCGATCCGTTTCGGCACGAGCATCGAGCGCATCGGCCGCCCGGACGTCTTCGAGGCCGTGGCCGAGGACGGCACGGTGTTCCGCGCCGAACACGTGATCATGGCGACCGGGGTCTCCAAGCCCTACGTGCCCGACATCCCCGGGATCGAGACGGCAGAGCTGTACTCGGACGTCTCGGTCGACCCCGCCGAGTTCACCGGCCGGCGGGTGCTGATCATCGGCAAGGGCAACTCGGCCTTCGAGACGGCCGACAACCTCGTCGAGACCGCGTCGGTGATCCACGTCGCGGGACCCAGCTCGATCAGGCTGGCCTGGCAGACGCACTTCGTCGGCCACCTGCGCGCCCTCAACAACAACTTCCTGGACACGTACCAGCTCAAGTCGCAGAACGCGATCCTGGACGGCAACGTCCTCGGCATCAAGCGCCGCGCCGACTCGTCGTACCTGGTGACGGTCAGCTTCTCGCGTGCGAACGAGGTCACCAAGGACATCCCGTACGACCGGGTCATCGCCGCGACCGGGTTCCGCTTCGACGCCTCGATCTTCGAGCCGGAGTGCCGCCCCGAGATGGTCATCCGCGGCCGTTTCCCGGCGCAGACCGCCGAATGGGAGTCGACCAACGTGCCCGGCCTGTACTTCGCCGGGACGATCACGCAGCCCCGCGACTTCAAGAAGTCCACCAGCGGCTTCATCCACGGCTTCCGCTACAGCGCCCGCGCGCTGCACCGGATCCTGGAGCGGCGCCATCACGGCGAGACCTGGCCGCACCGCGAGCTCGACGGCACGCCGGCGGCGATCGGCGAGGCGGTGCTGGAGCGGGTCAACCGCACGTCCGCGCTGTGGCAGATGTTCGGCTTCCTCGGCGACGTCGTGACGGTGGCGCCGGACGGCACCGCAGGGTACTGGCCAGAGGTTCCGGTCGACCTCGTGGAGACGGCCATCAAGGACGGCTTCTTCGGCGAGGTCGACAGCCACCTGGTCGTGACGCTGGAGTACGGCAAGGACCATGACCGCCTCGACCCCTTCGACATCAACGCGCGGCGCATCGCCCAGGACGACCCCGAGAACGCTCTCGACGGCCGCTACCTGCATCCGGTGCTGCGGCACTACCGCGCGGGCACGCAGGTCGGCGAGCACCACATCACCGAGAACCTGGAGAACGAGTGGACGCACGAGACCGTGCACCGCGCGCCGCTGTTCGCCTTCCTTGAGACAGCGCTGGGCACGCCGGAGCGCGAGGCGTCCGGCGCCCGGGGATGACGGGGCTCGCCCGGTTCGAGCAGCGTGCCAAGGAGCGTCTCGACCCGGTGCACTATGACTTCTTCGCCGGCGGAGCCGGCGAAGAAGTCGCGCTGGCCGACAATGAGGACGCGTTCGGCCGGCTGGCGTTCCTGCCCCGCATCCTGCGCGACACCACGGCGGGATCGGCCGCGGTGACCCTGCTGGGCGACGCCTGCGCGATGCCGATCTTCGTCTCACCCACCGCGTTCCACCGGCTCGCCCATCCCGACGGCGAGCGCGCGACCGCGCGGGCGACCGCGGCGGCGGGCACGGTTCTGGTCACCGGCATGGCCGCCACCACCCCCGTCGCGGACGTCGTCGCGGAGGCGCGCAAGATCCGCGACGACGCCAGGGTCTGGTTCCAGCTCTACCTGCAACCTGACCCCGAGGTGACCGCCGAGCTGGTCCGCCGGGCCGAACGTGCCGGGTGCACCGCCCTGGTGGTCACCGCGGACTCACCGGTCTTCGGCCGCCGTGGCCGCGACGACCGCCACGGCTTCCACGACCTGCCGGCGGGGCTGTACGCCGAGAACATGCGCGACCTGCCCGGCGGCGCGGGTCGCGTACGGCCGATCGAGATGTCCGGCGCCTTCACCTGGGAACACCTCGACCGCCTGCGCGCCCGTACGGACCTGCCCATCGTGGTCAAGGGCGTCCTGCATCCCGAGGACGCGCGGCTGGCGCTCCACCACGGGGTGGACGCGGTGCTCGTGTCCAACCATGGTGGCCGCCAGCTGGACGTCGCCCCCGCGACCGTGGACGCCCTGCCGGCGGTGGCCGAGGCCGTACGCGGCCGGATTCCCGTACTACTGGACGGCGGCGTCCGGTCCGGCGCCGACGCCGTCATGGCCCTCGCGCTGGGCGCCACGGCGGTCGGCGTGGGACGCCCCGTTCTGTGGGGCCTGGCCGCCGGGGGAGAGAAGGGCGTCGGCGAGGTCCTGGGCCTGCTGCGCGACGAGCTCGTGCACACGATGGCACTGTGCGGCGCCGCGTCTCCCGGCGACCTGACCGGCGATCTGGTCACGCGGCGAGGGGCCGCGCGATGAGGTCGCTGGTCGGCGTGGGAGCGGCCGGGGTGGGGCTGTGGGCGGTCCAGCGCTGGCTGCCACGGTCGGTGGTCGCGCTGCGCGTACGCATCTTCACGAAGGTGAACGGCGACCACGAGGTGACGCTGCCCGGTGAGCTGGGCGGGCCGGAGGTGTTCGAGCGCGTCTATGCCGATCCGGCGGCGAACGGCAGGAGCCGCGGGGCCGCGCTGTCGGACCTGTTCTGGTACTGGCTCGCGCCCGGACCCCAGGTCCACCAGGAGCATCTCGAGGCCGGGTCACGCTACGACGAGGTCGCCCGTACGACGCGAGAGATTCTCTCGATGCCGACCCGCTCGATCGAGGAGCTCGCCGCCGGTGCCACGGAGCGGGTGCTGAAGGAGCTTCCCGGCGTGCCGCTCACCACGACCCGGCTGCGCGACCTGATGATGCCGGTGTGGGCGGAGTTCTTCTACGAACTGGTCTTCCGCGAACCCTGTCCCCGCACCGCGCGCGACCTCATCGTGGCCAACGCCGACGACGTGGTCAGCTCGCTCAAGTGCACCGGCCTGCGCCACATGCGGCGCCGCGACCGCCTCACCCGGTATCTGCGGAGACGGATCGACGCGGGTGACGTGCCGCACCGGCTGCCGGGCCTCCTCACGCCTCGGGAACAGGCGTACTACCTGCAAGGCACGTTCTTCAACACCGCCGTCGTCCAGTCCTCCGAGGGCATGGCGCACCTGCTGCTGGCGATCGCCCGGCATCCGCACGTCCAGCGCCGGCTGGTGTCCGATCCGCACTCGCGGTACCTCAACCACGTCCTCGAGGAGGTCCTGCGCCAGTATCCGCTCTTCGGGATCGCGCACCGGATCACCACCGCCGACATCGACGCCGGACCCGCCGTCATCCCGGCGGGCTCGGTGATCTGCTTCAACTACCCGGCCTACGAACGGCTCGGCCAGCCCGACCCGGACCGGTTCGACCCAGCCCGGTGGGAGACGCAGTCCGTCAAGAACGCACACCACATCCCGTTCGGCGTCGCGGCCAACCGGTCGTGCCCCGCGTGGAGGCTCTCCCCGATCGCGATGCGCGCGGTGACCCGCGTGGTCCTGAGTCACTACCGGCTGCGCTCGTCGGCCTCGCACACCCGCTCCATCCCGCACCGGGCGCCGTGCCTGCTGCTCTCCGGTAAGGACCGGCCGGCAGCGTGGCGGGTCCGTACGGCGCTCGCCGCCATGCGCGTCCGCGACCGGTACGAGGACGTGTCACGCAGCGTCGTACAACTCGTGCTCGGCACCTGGATGGTGCTCGACGCGCGCCGTCTCAAGCTCTGCACGAACCACTTCGCCACCCATCCGCTGGACGGCGTGCCGACCCGGAGCGCCTGCCCCGTCGACCACGAGTGACGCGCGTCCGACACCGATGAGAGCGGGACATGACCAACACTGAACTCTCCCCTGCCTTCTGGGACGCCTGCGCAGCCTGGCCGGCACGGCCGGCCCGATCGCGGCGGCCGGCATCCGCGTATCGGGCGTGCTCGCGTTCGGACTGGTCGCGGCACACGGCTGGTTCGACGTGTCGGTACCGCGAGGCTCCTCGGCCGGCGCCGGTGACGTGAGTAGACTCCGCCGCTGTGAGGGAGCGTCATATGAGCGAGAACGGCCTGGTCACGGTGGAGAGCGCCCACCCGGTACGCGAGACCGTCGACCGGCTCGCGACCGTCGTCGCTGAGGCGGGCCTGATGGTGTTCGCCCGCATCGACCACGCGGCCAACGCCGCCGAGGCAGGGATGTCCCTGCGGCCGACGGAGCTCCTGATCTTCGGCCACCCGCGGGGCGGGACGCCCTTGATGCAGGACCGCCAGACCGCCGGCATCGACCTCCCGGTGAAGGCCCTGGCCTGGGAGGACGAGACGGGAAAGGTGTGGCTGACCCACAACACGGGCGCGTGGATCGCCCTGCGCCACGACCTCGGCCCTGACAGCCGGGCCGCCGTCGAGGCCATCGACACCGGCCTGGAGAAGGTGACCGGCCGGGCCGCCACCACCGGCCCCCTCGGGTGAGGTGCTTCGGCAGGATTGAAGGGCCGTGAAACCGAGTCGGCCATGACCGCGGCGACCGAAGACATCCGAGGTATGAGGCACCCAGAGGGTGCGGAGATCTGACCCTTCGGTGATACTGATCCGCGTCACGCCGCACTCGCAGGCCCTCGCCAGGCACTGTCCGGCCTGGGCCGGTGCAAGTTCACGGCGAATGCCGGCTACCCGGCGATCTCCAACAGCAAAGAGCCTTGACTGTTGTGAAATATCCGAGCAATGTTCGTCAGCGACCTGTTTTAGCCGCCTTGGTCCCCGCACGGCCCGAAGCGGCGACCGAGGTCCATCACGATCCCCGTACCCGCCAGAGAGGATCGCGTGATGACAGCTGGCCGAAGGTCGGTCACGTACCTGTCCCTGCTGGTGGCCGGGACCGTCAACATCGTGGCCGTCGCCCCGGCACTGGCCTCCACCTCCGACGGCGCCTTCAACGCCTCGACGGGCGCCCTGAACGTCGACTATGCGAGCTACCTGGCCAAACACGACATCGTCTACAACCGGGCCAACACCAACCCGGCGTACGGGCTCACCGTCGGCAACGGCCGCACCGGCGCGATGGTCTGGAACCAGAACGGCCTGACCATGCAGGTCTCCGGCGCCGACCTGTCCGAGCAGTCGACATACGCGGCCGGGCTGGTCAACCTGTACTCCAACCCGGGAATGGACACCGGCTACTCCACCTACCAGCAGCGGCTGTCCCTGTACGACGGCGTGCTCACCACCAAGTACGACTCCGACCGCACCGTGACCATCATGGGGTCGCCGAACTCCGAGGTCATGGGCGTCCACGTCGACGACAGCCGGAGCAACGTCTCCAGCGTGGCGCTCGACCTCAGCCTGTGGGACCCCAGTACGGTCACCAACGTCGGCGTGACTCGGTCGCGCAGGCCCGCAGCCGGCTCGCCTCGGTCAAGGGCACCGGATACGCCACCACCCTCACCGACTACAAGAACTTCTGTCACGGCTTCTGGCAGAGGTCCTTCGTGCAGTACGCGAACGGCTCCGGCGACGCGACCTACCTGCGCGACACCGCCTACCCGTTCATGCGCGACGTCGTGCGGTTCTACGCCGCCAAGCTGACCCGCGACGGCAACGGCAAGTACACCATGGCCAGCTCGAACGCCCACGAGA
>DASQPY010000604.1:0-6864 GCA_035643735.1 Actinoallomurus sp.
TGGTCTACGTCCCCGCGCTCAAGAAGATGGGCTGTGAGATCGAGACCTTCAACGCGTGCCTGGGCGGCCCGGCCTGCCGGTTCCATGACAGCAACTCGGTGCACTCCGCGGTGGTCCGCGGCATCTCCAAGCTGACCGGCGCCGACGTGACCATGCCTGACGTACGCGCCGGTTTCTCCGCGGTCCTCGCCGCGGCGGCGGCGGACGGGCCGTCGACCCTGCGCGGCGTCCACCACATCGAGCGCGGCTACCACCGACCGGCCGAGCAGTTCGTCTCGCTGGGCCTGAGCCTTCACCGCGAGACGGTCTGACCGGACCCCCAGGGCCTGTCTCGAAGCCCCGTTGTCCTACTGCGCGTCGTCGAGGCCGGCGCGCCGGCGCGCCATCCGGACGAACAACTCCGGGGCGCGGTACCGCACCGATCGGGGCACCAGGCGGCTCGCCCCGCCGACGGACCGCAACAGCAGCGCGAGCGAGCGCTCGCGGTGCGGTCCCCAGGACATGCCGTACTGACGGCGGATCGGCGGTGGCAGCAGCCCGGCGGTGACGAAGCGGTTGAGCGGCAGGCCCGGCTTGAGGTACGCGGGCAGACTGCGTCCTTCGAGCACCGCACGGGCCAGATCGCGGGCGGTCGCGGTCACCTCCAGGCCGGCCACGGTGCGGGCGAAGTAGTCGCGGAACTCCGCCAGGTCCGCGGGCTGGGCGTCACGCGGGCAGCCGAGGATCGAGGCGACCTCGGTCGCGTCCTCGTAGTACTGCTCGGCGACGCCTTCGGGGAGCGGTCCGAACAGGCGGCCGTACAGGTCGAGCGCGGTCTCGGTCAGTGTCGCGTTGACCCAGGTCTGGAGCTCGGGGTCGCCGGCGAAGTAGCCGGGGCCGGTGACGCGCTCATGGATGCGGCGCACGGTCGCGGCGGCGCGTTCGGCCTCCTCCGGGCTGCCCCACACCACGAACGTCAGGAAGTCGAGGGTGCCGGCGAGCCGCGGTAACGGGTCGTTCTCGAAGTCGCTGTGGTCGGCCACGCCCTGCGCCACCCTGGGGTGGGCGAGCTGGAGCAGCAGGGCACGCCCACCGCCCGCGATCAGAGCCGGTTCGGCGGCGACCCACCGGATCACCGCGTCATCTCCGAACATGTGCCCATTATCGGCGTTTCGCGGCCCGTCACCGGATCGGCCGGCCCGGCTCGGCTCGGCGGAACCGCCGCGCCTGGACGCGCGGCCACGGGGGCTCGCGGTCAGCGCCGGCGGCTCGCATGGCGGGCACCGGGGAGTCTGTCGACGACCCGGCGGAGCGGGCCCTTCGACGGGCTCGGCCTCGAGCGTACGCGGATGCTCAGGTTGCCGTTGACGGTGCGGTACGGCTCCAGACGCCCGCGGGCGGGCAGGTTCGCGGCGTAGCCGGCGAGGCGGCGCTCGTAGGTCCAGCCGCCCCCGTCGATGCGCCCGACCAGATCCCAGGTGCCGTTCGTCAGCTCCGGGAGCCCGGCCGAGTCGAGCAGGGCCTCGGCGGACATCACGCCCTCGGCGGAACGCTCGCGAGTGATCGTCAGCGGGAAATCCGCTTTGTCCGAACGCCGGCGAATGTAGAGGTCCAGCCGCCAGGGACGGGCATCGACCTCCAGGGTCTCGACGGGCACGTCCAGAGGCACCGGGGGCTCCCACCGCTCGTCCGGGAAGCGCAGGGGCGTCCCGTCGCGGTAGGTGAAGCGTGCGGTGAAGCGCACGGCGAGCCGGTCGCCACGCCACCGCGCGCCGTCCAGGACGGCCTCCAGCGCGATGTCGCGTTCGGCCTCCATGAGGTGGAACAGCTCGTCGTGGGCGTCGGCGCGAAGGAGCGCCGAGCGCACCCGCATGCGGGCCGGGAGCAGGCGTTCGACGTCCGGGCCGAAGCGTTCGGCCCTGAGGCGGCGCGCCTCGTCGTAGAAGGCCCGGCGGTAGTCCGCCGGAGCGTCCAGGAAGCCCTTTTCGCCCATCCGCTTGAGGATCTTCCCGCGGTACCAGTGCACGTAGTACCGGTCGCGTTCCGGCCCCGGCTCGACGTGCTCGTCGACGATGTCGAGCACCTCGCGGAGCATGGCGAGGTAGTGGGCCGGCTCGGGGAGGTTGCGGGAGTAACTGCCGGGCCGTTTCATCCAGTGGCAGCACGTGTAGTCCGAGACCACCGAGATCGTACGGGCGAGGAAGTACGCCTTGAGGACGAACCGGTGGTCCTCCAGGCGCACCGCGCCCTCGGGGAAGCGGATCTTGTGCTCGTTCAGGAACGAGCGGCGGAACATCTTGTGCGGCGTGAGGATGCCCAGCAGGGCGTCCTCCAGCACGTCCGCGCGGTCACGGTTGACCTTGAACATGAGCCGGGGCACCCGGCGGCCGTGCCCGACCATCTTGCCGATCACGATGTCGGAGTCGTTGCGGAGCGCCATGGCATGCATGCGCTCCAGCGCCTCCTCCCCCAGCCAGTCGTCGTCATCGAGGAAGTAGACGTAGTCGCCGCGCGCGGCGTCGATGCCGGCGTTGCGCGGTCCCCCGGGTCCGCCACTGGGCGGCAGGTGGATCACGCGGACGCGCTCGTCCTCGGCCTCCAGCTCGTCGAGGCGCTTCTCGGTGCCGTCGCTGGAGCCGTCGTCGGCGAAGATCACCTCGTAGTCGTCCATCGTCTGGGACAGGACGGACTCGACGCACTGGGTCAGGTCCTCGCCGGTGTTGTAGACGGGGACGATGACGCTGACCTTCACCGTGTCAGCTCCAGTGCCGCTCGTACCGCGGGCGCGAGCCGATGATGATCGGCCAGGTCCACGAACATCCACTCGTCGATCTCCCCCGTGGCGGTCAACTCACCGTGATATCCGGCCGTGTAACAGGCCATTCGTACCCGCGTGCCGGGTGGCTGGTCGTGCGCGGGTGCCTCGACCACGCCGATCCCACGAAAGGTCGCCTGGTCCAGCCGGACCCCGAGCTCCTCATCCACCTCGCGGGAGAGCGCGGTCCAGTCGTCCTCGCCCGGCTCGCGTTTTCCGCCCGGAAGGTAGAGCAGGTCCCGCGCACGCGCCCGTACGGCCAGCAGCCGGCCGCCGGACACATGCACCCAGCCAACAACATCAAGCACAAGATCCATCCTGCCAGCGGTCGGTTCCGGGCACCGCCATCGGGGCGGCGTGACCGGCGCGATCAGTGCAGCGCACCGCCCTTGGTCCAATCGGCCCAGGACATCTGCCAGTAGCCGAACCCGTTCTCGGGCTCCAGCTCGCGGTCGGTGCCGCTGACGTTGACGATGTCACCGCGGCGTGACAGGGCGTAGAACCACTTGGCGAAGGCCGGCGGGGCGTTCACGCAGCCGTGGCTGACGTTCGCGTGACCCTGCGAGCCGACCGACCAGGGCGCGGAGTGGACGTACTCGCCGCTGGAGGAGATCTGCACGGCCTGGTGGACGGTCAGGCTGTAGTAGTTCGGGTCGCTCTTGTCGGTCACGCCCTCCCAGCCGGAGGTCATCGTGACCGGGCTCTGCTTGCCCATCACCGCGTGGACGCCGTTGGTGGTGGTGTACTTGCGCAGCCCGCCCTTGCCCGCGCTGATCGGCGTGGTCTTCACCGTCTTTCCGTCGACCTGGACCTTCATGCGGTGCGTCTTCACGTTGATGTCGCTGATGTGGGATTCACCGATCTTGAACGACCGGCCGTAGTCCTTCGTGCCGTAGGTGTCCTGGGCCCCGCGTACGCCGGTGAGCAGGGCGTTCAGGTGCACAGACTGATGCGGCTGCCAGTAGGTCTTCGTCCGGTACACCGCCTTCTGGCGGCCGAACCAGTGCCACGCGCCCTCGACGGGCTTGTCGGAGGTGACCTGCAGGGCGCGCTCGACGTCGGCCTGGTTGTAGACCGGCTTGCTGAACTGGACGATGAGCGGCATGCCCACGCCGATCGTCTCGTCTGGCATCGGGGTGATGTCGGCGACGGCGAACGTCTGCTTCGGCGTGAGGGTCTGGAACGAGCTCGTCGTCGTGGTGGTCTTGCCGTCTTCGCCGGCGGTCGCGGTGACGGTGTACTTGGTGGCGGGTTTGAGCGCGCGGCTGGACTTCCACTGCCGGTGCGCCTGGTCGAAGGCGCCGGCGACCTGCGCTCCGCCTCCCTGAACGGTGACCGTGCCGAGCTTGCCGCCGGTCGCCTTGACGACGACGGGCAACTCGGGGCGGCTGTCGGCGGCACCGTTGACGGGAGTGATCGAGACCTTCGCGGCCGACGACGATCCGCCGCCTCCGCCGCACCCGGCGATCATGAGCATCGCGGTGGCTCCGGCCACCACTCCCCTGGTCAGCAAAGAAATACTCATACTCCTCAGGCCCTTATGGCCGCGGTTGCGTGTCTTGTGGCGAAACACCGTCATAGAAGAAGACGTCGCCACACGGCTCTTTGTTCGCTCTTTGCCCGCTGTTGGCCGAGCTACTCAGGAAGTGACCACCGCGACGCAGCGCTTGAAGCCCCAGACCGAGATGACGACGGCGGCCGCGCCGAGGAGCGCCACGGCGGGTGTGCGTATCCACAGGTAGGCGGCGATCGAGTGCCGGAACAGCAGCCAGGCGCTCAGCGCCGTGTTGAGCGTGAAGACCAGCGACCACAGCAGCGACATGCGCAGGAAGAACCGGTGGACGCGCTGGTGGGCGAGGAATCCGGCCGGCAGCGGCATCAGGTCGGTGGCGACCTTGGCGGCGAGCGGACGGCGCAGCGGCACCGAGGCCAGGAAGGCCATGGCGACGAGCAGGGTGCCGAGCGTGGGCTGCAGGAAGTAGACGACGGCGCTTCCGGTCACGGCCGCCATCGCGGCCCGCGCGGTGACGCCGAGCGCCGCGAGCAGCAGGGTGCCGGGCACCGGGCGGCGCCGGACCAGGCGTATCGCGATGCCGCCGTAGACCCAGGCGACCGCCGTGATCAGCGCGCCGTTGAGGCCCAGGAGGACGAGCCCGGCGTAGAACACGACCACCGGCGCGATCATCCCCTCGAGGACCCGTGGCAGCGCGTGCAGCGCGAGGTGGGTCAGACGCGGGATCTCGAACCGGTGCGTTGCTTCCATGGGCCGGGGGGCTCCTCCGGTGGGTCGGCGGGGCGGAGACCGGGCCAACGGTACGCGAAGATCGCAGTGTTCTTGCCCAAATCCCGGCAAACGCCGTGATGAACGCATAGACCAGTGATCAGCCGCATATAGGACAGTGTCGTCACCGTCGATTACGCTCCGTCGTCATGACGATCGACCACGAGGGCCGGATCCACGCGCTGCTCGCCCGCGCCGAGCACCCGGAGACCCCCGAGGCGGAGGCGCAGGCGTGCGCGGCCAAGGCCGCCGAGCTGATGATGCGCCACGCGATCGACGAGGCGGCTCTGCGCGCCCGGCGTGGCGAGCGGCCCGAGCCGGTCGTCTACTGGGAGCACCTCGTACCCGGCGGTGACGGCCATGCCCGCGCCCGCTCGGCCGGGCTCACCGCCGTCGTACGGGCTTACGGCGGCGCGTGCGCCCTGCGCGGTGACGGCACCTACCGGCGGGACGTCGCCCTGCTGCTCGTCGCGACGAAGTCGGCCCGCGACGCGCTCACGCTGTTGCTGCCGTCGCTGACGCTGCAGATGGACGGCGCGGGGACCCGCGCCACGGACGCGTACATGGACGGCTTTCCCGCGGAGCTGTTCCGCCGCAAGGCCGACCGCACCCGCTGGCGCAACGGCTATCTCAAGGCGTTCCTGGTGGGCTACGGCGACAGGGTCGCCGAGCGCGTCGAGGCCGCGCGCGGGCGGCTTCGCGACGACGGCCCGGCCGAGGCGGGCGCCCTGGTGCTGGCACGCGACGACGAGCGCGTACGCGAGGAGTTCGCCGCCCGGTTCCCCGTCCTTGGGCGGGGACGTGCGCAGCGGGTGCGAAGCGACGGGTTCACCGCGGGCCGGGACGCCGGACGCTTCGCCGACCTCGGCTCCGGCACCGTCACCGGGGCCCAGCCCGCCCTCGGGACGCCGGGCTGAGGTGAGCGGGCGCCGATGAGGGGACTTTCGGCCCTGCCCCGCCCGGCGATGTGCGGCGAGCCTCGATGGTAGGAGGCGAGTCACGGGAGGAGTCATGAACACCATCGATCGCTGGTCGGTCGATATCTACCTGAACGAGACCGAGGGCGAGACGCAGGCCGAGGCCCGGCTGGCCACCCGGGAGAACGAGGGACTGCGGGGGCGCGGCAAGGCCAGGTGCAATCCGGCCGACTGGGACGTCCCCGAGATCGGCGCCGAGCTCGCGGCGGCGCGTGCGCTGTCCGACCTGGCGCACCGGCTGATGGACACGGCGGCCGCCGACATCGAGGCCGTCACCCACGAACGCGTCAGGCTGGCCGACCGGTAGAGCGGCGTGCGGGCGCGTCGTGAGACGACCGGGAGCCGTGAGCGAGGAAGCGCGCGAGGGCGCGCCAGGGCGAGGGGGCACTGTGGGCGGACAGAGACTCGCGCGGGACATCCGGCAGGCGCTGGTCGACCGGGGGGACCCGGACTACGAGAGCGCGCGGGCCGCCGTTCTCTGCGACGAGCTCACGCCGCCGCGCCATCCGGAGATGATCGTCCGGGCGGCCTCGGCGGACGACGTGCGCGAGGCCATCGCCCTCGCATGCTCACGCGGACTGAAGGTGAGCGTACGCGCCGGTGGGCCCGGCCGGTACGGCGCGCCCCTGCGGGACGGCGGCCTGCTGATCGACGTGTCCCGGCTCCGGCGGCACAGCGTCGCCGACGGCTCGGCGACCGTGGAGCCCGGCGTCACCGGCCAGGACCTCATCCGGGCGCTCGCCGCGTGGGAGCACGCCTTCCCCGTCGCGCACCGGGGCCCCGTACCGGTGGGCGGGTTCGTCATGGGTGGG
>DASQPY010000605.1:0-5217 GCA_035643735.1 Actinoallomurus sp.
ATCGCGGACGAGCATGTGGTCGGCGGTTCGGGAACCGGCGTCGCCGTGCGCGTCGGACATACCGTGAGTGTCCCACGACGTGCTCGAGTGTTGCCCCGCATCGGGTCTCTTCGCCACCGACGACCGACCGCCGCCCTGGAACGATGTACGGGCCTGAGCGGCGCTTACAGGACCGCCAGGTAGCGGCGGCGCTCGTACTCGGTGACCTGGCGGCGGTAGTCCTCCCACTCGGCACGCTTGTTGCGCAGGAAGAAGTCGAAGACGTGCTCGCCGAGCACCTCGGCGACGAGCTCACTGCGCTCCATCGCGGCGATGGCCTCGTCCAGGCTCTGCGGCAGCGGCTCGATGCCCATCGCGCGGCGCTCGCCCGGGGTCAGCGCCCACACGTCGTCTTCGGCGCCGGGCGGGAGCTCGTACCCCTCCTCGATGCCCTTGAGGCCGGCTCCGAGGATCACCGCGAAGGCGAGGTACGGGTTGCACGCGGTGTCCAGCGAGCGGAACTCGATGCGGGTCGCGTGCCCCTTCTGCGGCTTGTACATCGGCACGCGTACGAGCGCGGAGCGGTTGTTGTGTCCCCAGCAGATGTACGGCGGCGCCTCGCCGCCGGCACCCGCGGAGGCGCCGACGCCGCCCCACAGCCGCTTGTAGGAGTTGACCCACTGGTTGGTGACCGCGGTGAGCTCTGCCGCGTGCCGCAGCACGCCCGCGATGAAGGCCCGGCCGACCTTGGAGAGCTGGAACTCCGCCCCCGGCTCGTAGAAGGCGTTGCGGTCGCCCTCGAACAGCGACATGTGGGTGTGCATGCCGGAGCCGGGCTGGTCGGTGAACGGCTTGGGCATGAAGGAGGCGAACACGCCGTGCTCCAGCGCGACCTCCTTCATGACCAGGCGGAACGTCATGATGTTGTCGGCGGTGGTGAGCGCGTCGGCGTAGCGCAGGTCGATCTCCTGCTGGCCGGGACCGCCCTCGTGGTGGCTGAACTCCACCGAGATGCCCATCGACTCCAGCATCATGATCGCGCTGCGCCGGAAGTCGTGGGCGGCGCGGTGCGGGGTGTGGTCGAAGTAGCCGCCCGAGTCGGCCGGCTCGGGCACGCCCCCCTCTTGTGCCTGCTCCTTGAGCAGGTAGAACTCCAGCTCAGGGTGCGTGTAGAAGGTGAAGCCGAGATCGGCGGCGCGGGCCAGCGTGCGCTTGAGGACATAGCGGGGGTCGGCGAAGCTCGGCGTGCTGTCCGGCATGAGGATGTCGCAGAAGATCCGCGCCGTGCCGGGCGACTCGGAGCGCCACGGCAGCACCTGGAAGGTCGAGGGGTCCGGCTTGGCCAGCATGTCCGCCTCGTGGATCCGCGCGAAGCCCTCGATCGAGGACCCGTCGAAACCGATGCCCTCGGCGAATGCCTGCTCGAGCTCGGCAGGCGCGACAGCAACCGACTTGAGGAACCCGAGCACGTCGGTGAACCAGAGCCGGATGAAACGGATGTCGCGCTCCTCCAGAGTGCGGAGCACGAACTCCTGCTGACGATCCAAAGCCGATCCCTTCGTAAGCCGGGGAAACACCTATGGCAACTTACATTCTGCCGCCTCCGTGTTTCCCCCACGTTACGGATACCCCCGCGAGGTCACCCGGACGGCGCCTCAGACCTCCTCGACCTCGCCGACACTGGCGGCCGCCGGATCGAGAACACGGGACAGGAACGTACGGGCGCGGTCGGTGGCCGGCGACCCGATCAACTCCGCGGCCGGGCCCTCCTCCACGATCATGCCACCGTCCATGAAGATCACTCGGTCGGCGACCTCGCGGGCGAAGCTCATCTCGTGGGTGACCACCATCATCGTCATCCCCTCGACGGCGAGCCCGCGCATGACGGCGAGCACGTCGCCGACGAGCTCGGGATCCAGGGCGGAGGTCGGCTCGTCGAAGAGCATCACCGACGGGCCCATGGCCAGGGCGCGGGCGATCGCGACCCGCTGCTGCTGGCCGCCGGACAGCTGTGCCGGATAGGCGTCGATCTTGTCGCTGAGCCCGACACGCTCCAGGTTGACGCGGGCCGCCTTCTCCGCCTCGGTGGCGGACCGGCGCAGCACCTTGCGCTGGGCGATGGTCACGTTGCCCAGCACGGACAGGTGCGGGAAGAGGTTGAACTGCTGGAACACCATGCCGATACGGCGGCGTACGGCGTCGAGGTCGCACTCGGGGTCGGTCAGCTCGACACCATCGACGATCACCGTGCCCGAGGTCGGCGCCTCCAGGAGGTTCACGCAGCGCAGGAGGGTCGACTTGCCCGACCCGGAGGGCCCGATGACACAGACCACCTCGCCGGCCTCGACCTCCAGGTCGATGCCGCGCAGCACCTCGAGGTCGCCGAACGACTTGTGCAGGTCGCGTACCTCGATCATCGCTGCCCCTTCTTCTGCTGGGCCTCCAGGCGCCGGGCCAGGTAGCTCAGCGGGATGGTGATGATCAGGTAGCAGACCGCCGCCATGATGATGGGCGTGGTGTTGCCCTGCTGGCTGGCCGCGTCCTTGGCGAACTTCGTCAGCTCCCGCTGCTGCAGGGTGATGCCGAGGTACAGCGCCAGCGAGGAGTCCTTGAAGAGCAGGACCAGCTCGTTGGTGAGCGGCGGGATCACGATTCGCAGCGCCTGCGGGATCACGATGTGGCGCATCGCCTTGCCGTGTGACATGCCGAGGGTGCGCGCGGCCTCCATCTGCCCGCGTGGCACCGCCTCGATGCCGGCCCGCAGCGTCTCGGCCATGTACGCGGCCGAGACCAGGGCGAGCGCGAGCGCCGCGTTGCCGTACACCCCGCCGGGCACGTTGGTACCGGGGAAGGCCAGCGGGACGCCCGTGCCGACGAAAACGAAGATCAGCAATGCGGGCAGCCCGCGGAACACCTCGATGTAGGCGAGCGCGAACCAGCGGTAGGGCGCCGCCGACGACAGGCGCATCAGTGCCAGGACCAGCCCGCCCGCGAGCCCGAACGCGAACCCGGTGATCGTGAAGATCAGGGTGTTGCGCAGCGCGACCGTGATGATGTCGGGGAAGAGCCCCTTGGCGATGCTCCAGTTGGCGAAGTTGGTGTGGATCGCCTGCCAGTCCGCCTGGAACACCAAGACCAGGATGACGATCGCGAAGATGAGGTACTCGGCGCTGAGAACGAGCTGTCTGCGGCGCCGCCGGGTCAGCCGGGGCGCGGCGGCCCCTTCCACCGTCGTCGCCACGCTCAGCCGCCCGCCGGGAGCGGGCCGATCCACTTCTCATAGATCTTCTTGTATTCGCCGTCCTGCTTGGACTGGTCGATGGCCTGGTTGATCATGGCCAGGAGCTTGGGGTTGTGGTCCTTGCGGACGGCGAAGCCGTACTGCTCACCGGTGTTGAGGTTGCCGGCGACGGAGTACGGGGCGTTCGCCGGGTCCTTCAGCCAGCCCTGGACGACCGGGTAGTCCTCGACGATCACGTCCACCTGGCCGCTGCGCAGGCCGTTGAGCAGGCTCGCGGAGTCCTCGAAGGACTTGGAGTCGATGCCCTTGCCCTGGACGTACTCCTCGCCGGTGGTCTGGGCCTGCGACCCGACCTTGATCTTTCGCGCCTTCACCTCGTCGAGCGAGGGGAAGGTCGTGCCCTTCTTGGCCATGAGCGCCTGCGTGGCGTCGAAGTAGGGCTTGGAGAAGTCGATGAACTTGGCCCGCTCCGGCTTGATCGTCATCCCGGCGGCGGCCACGTCGCACTTGCTCCCGTTGAGCGCCGCCCCGGTCTTGATCGTCTCGAAGGGCGTGTCGATCACCTGCTGGGTCACGCCGAGCTTCTTGGCCACCAGGTCGATCATGTCGACGTCGAAACCGACGACCTTGCCGCCCTGCGCCGACTGGAACGGGGGGTACGGCAGGTGGGTGCAGGTCGTCAGGCTTCCCTTCTTCACCAGCTTGGCACCCTGGACCGTCACCTCCTTGCCTCCGCTTCCGCACGCGGCGACGATGAGGGCGGTCGCGCAGAGCCCGGCGCAGGCAGCCAGCCGGCGACGTAGAGACACAGTTCCTCCAGGATCCCTGTAAGCAATGCCCGAGACTATGTCATATCTGCCACTACCAGGAGAGACGACATTAGGTCACGGCTTCGCCGCGGTGAGGAACCGCGCGGCAGGCGGGGCGGCGACCGGGCGGGGAGCCGCTTCGGGGGCCGACGGCCGACGAGGTGTTCGGCGACCGGCCGGGGCGATCGGTACGTGCTGTCGTCCACCGCGGCGGCGACGGGAATGTCGAGGGTGGTGGCCTGGGCGGCCCGGTGATGGAGCCGTACCGGTCGCCGGCGACCACCGCACCCACCAGCGCCCGTACCGGCGGCCGATCCGCAGGACCGCGTGGAAGCTCCAGCCGCCGAACTCGGCGGGCGGGACGCTGCGCACGCCACCGGCTCCCCTGCGTTTCCGCGCCACGTCGATCGGCCGGCGCCGTCCTGAGGCGAGAAGCGTGGCCTGCTCCGGCCAGAGTCACCCGGCGTCCGGCGGCATCGGGCCCATCCACTTCTCATAGATCCGCTGGTACGCGCCGTCGCCGCGGCTGTGGGCGATGACCTGGTCGATCAGCCGCAGCAGGCCGGGGTTGCGCGCCTTGCGCACGGCGAAGCCGTACCGCTCGCGCGTACGCAGGCCGGCGACGATCGTGAAGTCGGCGTTGTCCTGGTCGGTGAGCCAGTAGCGCACCACCGGGTCGTCCTGCACGAGTACGTCGACCTGGCCCGTGCGGAGCGCGCCGAGCTCGGTCACGGAGTTCTCGTACGCCTTGAGCGTCCAGCCCCGCGCCCGCGCGTACTCCTGTGCCGTGGTGCCCACGACGACGCCGACCCGCAGCCCGTCGGCGGCGATGTCGTCGGCGCTCAGCCGCGGCTGCCTGCGGGCCATCAGCACCAGCCCCGAGTTGAAGTAGGGACGGGAGAAGTCGATCGCGGCCGCCCGGTGACTGTTGATCGTCATACCGGCCGCGGCGACGTCGCACTCACCGCCGGCGAACACCCGGCCGGAGGTGATCGCGGTGAAGTCGGTGTCGACGACCTTCTGGCGGAGGTTCAGCCGCCGCGCCACGAGGTCCATCAGGTCGACGTCGAAGCCGACCACACTGCCCCGGCGCTCGAACTGGAACGGGGCGTACGGCAGATGGGTGCAGGTGGTCAGCACACCCCGGGTGACCAGGCGAACGCCCTGGACGGTGTCGCCGCCCGCGCC
>DASQPY010000606.1:0-6835 GCA_035643735.1 Actinoallomurus sp.
CGGCGACCAGCGCCGCCATCTCGCGCCGGAGCCAGCGTGCCTGGATCACTTCGAGCAGCAGGCCGTACGCGGGACGCAGCGTACGCAGCGCCCCACGTGAACGTTCCTTCGCGGACTGCGGCATCCTGCTGGCGCGCGCCCGTCCCAGCAGGTGCTCCGGCACCCGATACGCGTCGACGAGCGGGTCGCCGGTGCGCTCGGGCATGCCGAAGTCCTCCGCGTCGAGGTCGATCAGCCGCTGCCCGAAGGAGCACATCAGCCGGACCTCGGCGGCGACACGCGGCGGCAGCTCCGCCGCCCCGGCCGCGCACAGCGCGGCCAGATCGCCGAAGGCATACCGCCGCGCGAGCGTCATCAATACCTCGCGGGCCGTCTCCACGCGTTCACTCTGTCACGACGAAGCGCCGCAGAGTCGTCCCAACCCAGTGATCACGTAGCAGAGCGGTCCTTCGCCTGTGCCCGCATCGCACGAGAGATGCCGTCGCGGCCCTCGATGAGCAGCCTGCGCAGCGCGGGCGGAGGGTCCTGCTCGCTGATGTAGGCGGTGGTCCGGTCGACGGTGCTCTGCTCGGTCACCAGGAACGGGTAGGCGTGCTCGGCGAACGTGCTGGACATGTCGCTGGACCACGACGACCAGACCCGCCCGACCTCGGCGAAGTACGCCTCGACGTAGGGCCGCAGGAGTTCGGTGTCGTCCGCGTCGACCAGGCCACCGAGCGTGGCACGGAAGACGGCGTTCGGCAGGTCGCCCGCGATCACGCGATCCCAGGCGGCGGCCTTGGCCTCCGCCGTCGGCACGGCGGCACGGTCGCCCGCCGCGTGGCGCTCGCCCGCGGCGGTCGGGTCACGCCGCAGCTCGGCGTCGATCTCCTCCTCGCCGGCGGCACCGCGTACGACGAGCCGGCGCAGCAGGCCCCAGCGCATGTCCGTGTCGATGACCAGCCCGTCGAGTGAGACCGAGCCGTCCAGCAGCCCGCGGACGTAGTCCACGTGCTCCGGCGACGCCGCCACCGACACGAACGCCTGGGCGTACGTGAGCTGCCAGTCCGAGCCGGCCTCGGCCTCGGTCATCAACTCGTGCAGCGCGTCGGCGAGCAGCGTGAAGCCGGTCTCGCGCCATGCCGGGTCGGCGTACTGCCGGACGGCCAGCCGTGCCTGCCGCAGCAGCGACTGGGCCACCGACACGTCCGTGACCCCGCGGATGCCCGACAGCACGAGGCGTACGTAGTCGCGCGCGGCCACCTCGGCGTCGCGGCACATGTCCCATGCGGCGGACCAGCACAGCGCGCGGGGGAGTCCCTCGCTGATGTCGCCGATGCCGTCGATGAGAGTGCCGAACGAGTGGTCGTCGAGCCGGATCTTGGCGTAGGTCAGGTCGTCGTCGTTGACCAGCACCAGGTCGGGCCGGGCCTCGCCGATCAGTTCGGACACGTCCGTACGGGCCCCGACGACGTCCAGCTCGACGCGCCTGCGCCGGACGATGCCCTTGTCGGTGCGGTCGTACAGGCCGATCGCGACGCGGTGCGAGCGCAGGGTCGGGTGTTCTTGCGGAGCCTCCTGCAGCACCGCGAACGACGTGAAGGTCCCGTCGTCACCGACCTCGTACAAGGGGCGCAGCGTGTTGACGCCGGCCGTCTCCAGCCACTCCTTCGACCAGGACGTCAGGTCCCGGCCGGAGGTCTCCTCCAGCGCGTCCAGCAGGTCCGACAGCGAGGTGTTGCCCCACGCGTGCCGGTCGAAGTAGCTGCGCACGCCGCTGATGAAGTTGTCCCGCCCGACGTAGGCGACGAGCTGCTTCAGGACGCTCGCGCCCTTGGCGTAGGTGATGCCGTCGAAGTTGACCTCGACCGCGCGGATGTCGGGGATGTCGGCGGAGATCGGGTGCGTCGACGGAAGCTGGTCCTGCCGGTACGCCCAGGTCTTCCACAGGTTCACGAACGTCGTCCAGGCGCCGGTCCACTGGGTGGCCTCGGCCTCGCACATCACGCTCATGAACGTGGCGAACGACTCGTTCAGCCACAGGTCGTCCCACCAGCGCATGGTGACGAGGTCGCCGAACCACATGTGCGCCATCTCGTGCAGGATCGTCTCGGCGCGGCGCTCGTACGCGGCGTCGGTGACGCGGGACCGGAAGACGTAGTCCTCCAGGAACGTCACGCAGCCGGCGTTCTCCATCGCGCCTGCGTTGAACTCCGGCACGAAGAGCTGGTCGTACTTGTCGAACGGGTAGGGCCGCGCGAAGGTCTTACGGAAGAAGTCGAAGCCCTGCTTGGTGACCTCGAAGATCGCGTCGGCGTCGAAGTACTCGGCGAGGCTGGCGCGGCAGTAGGCACCCAGCGGGATCCGCTGTTCTTCTTCCTGCGCGCCTCCGGCACGACGGTCACTGGGGACGTACTCGTCGCGTACGACGTGGTACGGCCCGGCCACCAGCGCGGTGATGTAGGTCGAGATGCCGGGCGTGGCCGGAAAGTGCCAGCGTCCGTCCTCGGACCGGTCCGCGGCGTTGTTGGTGATGACCTGCCAGTCGGCCGGCGCGGTCACGCTCAGCTCGAAACGCGCCTTGAGGTCGGGCTGGTCGAAGCAGGTGTACATCCGGTGCGCGTCGCACGTCTCGAACTGGGTGTACAGGTAGACCTGCTTGTCGACCGGGTCGACGAACCGGTGCAGGCCCTCGCCGGTCCGGGAGTAGGTCGCGTCGGCGACCACGCGCAGCTCGTTGGCGGCGGCCAGCCGCGGAAGCGGGATGCGGCCCTTGTCCGTGTCATAGGACGCGGGATCGAGGCTCTGCCCGTTGAGTGTGACCTCGTGGACCTTCGCTCCGTGCAGGTCCACGAACGTCGAGCTACCGGGATCCGAACAGCCGAACGTGATCGTGGTGTCCGAGACGAACGTCTCCGGTCCCGTCGTCAGGTCGAGATCCACGTTGTACGACTCGACGGTGAGCAGCCGGGCGCGGTCGCGCGCCTCATCGCGCGTCAGGTTGCCAGCCAAGTGAACTCCTCGCCTCGAACGCAATAAATGCGACGTCATTGTCCGTCCCACCGTAAGGCCCGCTGATGGGCGCAGGGAACGGCACGCTGCTCCACATCTAACCTGCCAGGAGGGGATCTTGGTCCAAACTCTCAGCAAACCCTAAGGTTGGAATGCCCTGGAGGCTACGCGGGTTGCGCGAGAGAGAAATACCCCGAACTCTTTGGAGGATGCGGTGGCCGTCGCCGAACGCACGCCCGTCGATTTCTGGTTCGACCCCCGATGCCCGTGGGCCTGGATCACCTCGCGGTGGATCCTCGAGGTGGAGAAGCTCCGCCCGATCGAGATCCGCTGGCACGTCATGAGCCTGTCGGTGCTCAACGAGGGCAGGGACCTGTCGGAGAAGTACCAGAAGTCCATGGCCGAGGCATGGGGCCCGGTGCGCGTCTGCATCGCGGCGCAGGAGAAGCACGGCCCGGAGGTGCTCGGCAGGCTCTACACCGAGCTCGGCACGCGTTTCCACGACAAGAAGACGCCCCTGACGCGTGAGTCGATCGAGGACGCGCTGGAGGCGGCCGGGCTGGACCGCGCGCTGGCGGACGCGGCCGATACCGACGCCTACGACACCGCGCTGCGCGCCTCGCACGCCGACGGCATGGACCGCGTCGGCTACGACGTCGGCACGCCGGTGATCTCGGTGGAGGGCGCGTCCTTCTTCGGCCCGGTCGTGTCGCCGATCCCGCGCGGCGAGGCCGCCGCGAAGCTTTGGGACGGCGTACGCCTGGTCGCCGGGACGGACGGCTTCTTCGAGCTCAAGCGGAGCCGCACCCGCGACCCCATCTTCGACTGATCGCCCCGGGCGGCCCTTGCGGGGAGGGCCGCCCCTCAGGTCCCTCAGGCCTCAGCAGCCCTCGGAGTCGCGCAGGGCGGCCGACCAGCGCTGCTCGATACGGCCGAACTTCCACACGGCCAGCGCGCCGACCCACATGATCAGCAGGACGCCGGTGATGACGAAGCCGGCGGTGTTCAGGTCCAGTGCGGAGATCCAGTCCCAGAAGGTCCCGTGCAGGCCGAACCTGTCCTGGGCGACCTGAAGCAGCTCGGTGCCGCCGATGACGAACGCGAACGCCACCGAGACGCCGGTCAGCACGATGTTGTAGAAGATCTTGCGTACGGGGTTGGAGAACGCCCAGCCGTACGCGAAGTTCATGAACGTGCCGTCGATGGTGTCCCACAGCGACATACCGGCGGCGAAGATGATCGGCAGGCAGAGCACGGCGTACCAGGGCAGGGAGCTCGCGCTCGCCGCCGAGCCGGCGAGTGCGAGCAGGGCGACCTCGGTCGCGGTGTCGAAGCCGAGCCCGAACAGGAAGCCCAGCGGGTACATCTGCCACGGCTTGGTGATCGCCCTGGTGAAGCGGCCGAGCACGCGGTTCATGAGACCGCGGTTGTTGAGCTGCTCCTCGAGCGCGGCCTCGTCGTAGACGCCACCGCGCATCTCGCGGAAGACCTTGAGGATGCCGAGCAGGATCACCAGGTTGATGATGGCGATGACGCCCAGGAAGGTGCCCGAGACGGTCGGGCCGATCGTGCCGGTGATCGTGTGCAGGCCCGAGTCGTCGTCGGAGATGCCGTTGGACAGCGCCTTGATACCGAGGCCGAGCAGCACGCACGCGGTGAAGACCACCGACGAGTGCCCCAGCGAGAACCAGAAGCCGACCGAGAGCGGGCGCTGGCCGTCGGACATGAGCTTGCGGGTCGTGTTGTCGATCGCGGCGAGGTGGTCCGCGTCGAACGCGTGCCGCATGCCGAGCGTGTACGCGGTCAGCGCGATCCCGACGCCGAAGAGCTTTCCGTCGCCGAGGTGGTAGTGGCCCGGAACGATGAGGAACAGCAGAAGCCCCCACCCGACCGCGTGCAGCAACGCCACGAAACCGGTCATGCCGGCCAGCCGTCCCCATTCGGTCCGGCCGAGGCGTGTGGCGGAGCGTGGTCCTGAGCTCCCTGTGGCGGGAGCATCACGTCTGGGGGACATGGCGCCATTCAATCGTTGTTGCAACTTGCTCGCAACAGCTACCTGCGCGTCACCTTGGCCCTGGATGTTCATTCATCTTTGTAGGTGGTCCACGTACGCTCGCCGGGGAAGGATGAGCACATGCGCGATGTGATTTATGTGGGCGGTACCTGGGCGGACTCCTCGACCTCGGAGACCATCGACGTGGTCAACCCGGCGACCGAGGAGGTCATCGATCGGGTTCCCGCGGGTACGGCGGCCGACGTCGACCGTGCCGTGGCCGCGGCACGCCGGGCGCAGCCCGGATGGGAGGCGACCCCTCCGGCCGAGCGGGCCGCTCACCTGAGAGCCGTCCTCGACGGCCTGGCGGCGCGGCAGGAGGACCTCGCGACCCTCATCGCCACCGACCTCGGCGCGCCGTACCAGGTCGCCCTGAAGGTGCACGTCGCGACACCGATCGCGGTGCTGAGCGGCATCCTGGACATCCTGGAGACCTACGACTTCGCGGGGCGGCCCTGCGGTAACTCGCTCATCGTCCGTGAGCCGGTCGGCGTGGTCGGCGCGATCACGCCGTGGAACTACCCGCTGCACCAGGTCGTCGCCAAGGTCGCGCCGGCGCTCGCCGCGGGGTGCACCGTCGTGCTGAAGCCGAGCGAGGTCGCGCCGCTCGCGGCGTACGCGCTCGCCGACGTCATCGACCAGGCCGGGCTGCCGCCGGGCGTGTTCAACCTCGTGTCGGGGCTCGGACCGGTCGTCGGCGAGGCGATCGCCTCGCACGAGGGCGTCGACATGGTGTCGTTCACCGGATCCACGCGGGCGGGCAAGCGTGTCGCCGAGCTGGCCGCGCAGTCGGTCAAGCGGGTCGCGCTGGAGCTCGGCGGAAAGTCGCCCAACGTCATCCTGCCCGACGCCGAGCTTCCCGTCGCGGTCAAGGTCGGCGTCGCGAAGGCGTACGTCAACTCCGGGCAGACCTGCAACGCGCTCACCCGGATGCTCGTGCACAGCGCGGACTACGAGGAGGCGGTGGAGCTCGCCGTCAAGGCGGCCGAGCGCTACACGCCGGGCGACCCGTTCGCCGAGGAGAGCCGGCTGGGCCCGCTCGCCTCCCGTGCCCAGCTCGACCGCGTACGCGGCTACGTCGACCGCGGCGTCGAGGAGGGCGCGCGGCTCGTCACCGGCGGCACCGAGACCACCCTGAGCCGCGGCTACTACGTCCTGCCGACCGTCTTCGCCGACGTGACACCCTCCATGACCATCGCCCGCGAGGAGATCTTCGGGCCGGTCCTGGCGATCCTCGCGTACGAAGACGAGGACGAGGCCGTGCGCATCGCCAACGACACCCCGTACGGCCTGGCCGCCGGAGTGTGGTCGGGCGATCGGGACCACGCGGTCGCGATCGGGCGGCGGCTGAAGGCCGGCCAGGTCGAGATCAACGGCGGACGGTTCAACCCGGTCGCGCCGTTCGGCGGCTTCAAGCAGTCGGGGATCGGCCGCGAGCTGGGGCTGCACGGGCTGGAGGAGTTCCTCGAGCTCAAGTCGTTGCAGCTCTGACCCAACGGTGTGTCGCACCGGCACACCTGACACACTTTGTGCCATGCACGTCTATCTCGGTTCCGACCACGCGGGCTACGAGCTCAAGCAGCACCTGGTCGAGTGGCTCGCCGGGCACGGCCATGAGGCGATCGACTGCGGCCCGCCCGCGTACGACGCCGACGACGACTACCCGCCGTACGTCATGCAGGCCGCGGCCAGGACGGTGGCCGACCCCGGCTCGCTGGGCATCGTCATCGGCGGCTCCGGCAACGGCGAGGCCATCGCGGCCAACAAGGTCAGTGGCGTACGCGCGGCGCT
>DASQPY010000607.1:0-8495 GCA_035643735.1 Actinoallomurus sp.
CCGGCGCCTGTGCGCGACGTCCTGTTCCGGCCGCTATAGATGCAGATTACACACATACAATGTGGCTCGGGAAAGACTCCCACGACAGGGGACATCCGGCGGAGGGCTACATTTGGTGACCAGGGCATATCCGGAATGAGCCGCCTCGCACCGGCTCCCCCGATCCCCGCGTCACACGCCGGGATCCGGCCGCGATGGTGGCGCGAGGTCATCCTGCTCGGCGTCATCTACCTCATGTACGACGGTGTGCGCCTGCTGGTCGCGGCCGGGCACGGCGAGGCCTTCACGAACGCCCACCGGGTGCTGGGCGTGGAGCGGGCGCTGCGCATCGCGGACGAGTTCCGGATCAACCATGCCGTGTCGGCCACTCCGGTGCTCGGCGTGCCGCTGTCCTACGCGTACGCGACGCTGCACTATTTGGTGACGCCGATCGTCCTGGTCTGGCTGTGGCGAAGCCGGCCGTGGCGCTACCGCGGCGCGCGCACGGCGCTGGTGACCGCGACCCTGATCGGGCTGATCGGCTTCTGGCTCTTCCCGACCGCTCCACCACGCATGCTGCCCGGCTACATCGACACGCTCGCCAAATACCACGGATGGGGCTGGTGGGCAGGTGCGGCCAGTGCGCCCAAGGGGCTGGCCGATCTGACGAATGAGTTCGCCGCGATGCCGTCACTGCACGTCGGCTGGGCCGCCTGGTGCGGCTGGCAGATCGCGCGCACCGCGACCTGGCGCTGGCTACAGGTGCTCGGCGCCGCCTATCCCGTCTTCATGTTCACCGTTGTGGTCGGCACGGCGAACCACTACATCGCGGACGCCGTCGCGGGGATCGCGGTGATTCTCGCGGGAGCGGTGATCGCCCGCTTCCGCGAGAGACTCCGCGGTCACGTCTCGCGCTGATCGGCCTGACCGCCGGGCTTGGTGGGCTCGCCGGCGCGTTCGGCCTGCTCCGGCTCTTCACCGGTCTCGGCCCGCCGGCGCTCCCAGTCGGCCTGGCGCAGGTCGTCCTCGCTGGGCGCCTCGATACGGCTGATCTGTTTGTTCATCGAGCGGACCAAGAAGAAAAGTGTGACGCCCAGGGCGGCGACGATGAGGAACGCGGTGACCCCGGGAGTGACCTGGTCTTCGTTGACCGCGAGAACCGTTATGGCAGGCATACCTTTTCCTGGACCTCGTGGACGCCGGCGAACAGATCGTCCTCCGGCAGTTCGGTATCCACCAGCGAACGTGCCAAATGGTAGTCCTCGGTGGGCCATGCCTTGCGCTTGAGGTCGGTCGTGCAGGCGAAGAAGGCGCCGTTCGGGTCGATCTGCGTCGCGTGCGCGATGAGCGCCCGGTCGCGTACCTCGAAGTAGTCGGCGCACGGCACCTTGGTGGTGATCTCCCACTTCATCGGGCGGTCCTCCCAGCGCTGGAGCATCTCCGCGTAGGGCGACTCGAGGCCGGCGTCGATCATCGCCTTGTGCTCGGCGATGAAGCGATCGTGGTGGAAGGTCATGTGGTAGTAGAGCTTCAGCGGCTGCCAGGGGGCTCCGGTGCCCGGGTACCGATCGGGATCACCGGCGGCCTCGAACGCCTCCACCGACACCTTGTGGCACATGATGTGGTCGGGGTGGGGGTAGCCGCCGTTCTCGTCGTAGGTGAGCACGACGTGCGGACGGAACTCCCGCACCGCGCGTACGAGAGGCTCGCTGGCGACCTCGATCGGCTGCACACCGAAGCAGCCCTCCGGCAGCGGCGGGAGCGGGTCACCCTCGGGCAGTCCCGAGTCCACGAAGCCCAGCCACTGCTGGTCGACGCCGAGGATCCGCCGCGCCTTGGCCATCTCCTCCATGCGCACCGCCGGGAGATCGGCCTTGATCTCCGGGCGGTCCATGGCCGGGTTGAGGATGTCGCCGCGCTCGCCGCCGGTGCATGTGACCACGAGGACCTGCACACCCTCGGCGGCGTAACGCGCCATGGTCGCCGCGCCCTTGCTGGACTCGTCGTCCGGGTGGGCGTGCACGGCCATCAGGCGCAGCGGTTCACGACACGTCGTGGTCTCGGACAACTCGGGCTCCCCGTGAGCGTAAGGTCATATCCATCCGGTGCGGCCTCGGATCACCCATGGCCACCCCGCGAAGCATGATTCTCCCTGAGAACAACCACGCCCCGCACGGAGATTCCCCTTGACCACGACCACTACCGGCAAGAGGCGAGACTGGGTGGCCTACACGGTCATCGGGGTGTTCGTGGCGATCTGTGCCGTCGGCTGGGCCATCATCTCCACGCACACCGAGGGCAACCCGGCCATCAGCCCGGAAATCGTCTCATGGCAGCTCACCGACCGTTCGGTCAACGTGCGCTATGAGATCGGCAAGGCGAAGGGCGACAACGTTCACTGCGCGCTGATCGCGTATGACACCGAGCACGTGGAGGTGGGTCGGGTCGAGGTGACCGTGCCCCCAGGGACGGGGAACGTGGACAGGCGCCAGGAGGTGCCCACCACGTCACGGGCGACCGCGGTGGATGTCCAGGAGTGCCGGGCAGGTTAATACCGGCTCTCCTATGGGGAACAAACAAGAACGTCATAACGACACAAAGCTCTCTTGCCCTGGCTACTTCACCTTTGAATGCCGGTAGCCTTGAGAGTTCTACGGCCGCACTTCACGTGGATGAGGAGTACCCGTGACCGAGACCCGCGATGCCAACGTCACCTGGCTGACCCAGGAGGCGTACGACCGGCTCAAGCAGGAGCTGGATTACCTCACGGGCGATGGCCGAATCGAGATCGCCGCCAAGATCGAGGCCGCCCGCGACGAGGGTGACCTGAAAGAAAACGGCGGTTATCACGCGGCAAAGGAAGAGCAGGGCAAGCAGGAGGGCCGAGTCCTCCAGCTCCAGCAGATCCTGCTCAACGCCCGTGTCGGCGAGGCCCCGCGCACCGAAGGCGTGGTCGGGCCCGGAATGACCGTCACCGTGCAGTTCGCGGGTGATGACGAGGAGGTCACCTTCCTCCTGGCCTCCCGCGAGGAGAGTGGCGCACCGATCGACGTCTACTCGCCGAAGTCGCCGCTCGGTGCGGCGATCAACGGCAAGAAGGTCGGCGAGAAGGCCAAGTACACGATGCCCAACGGCCGCAGCATGGCCGTTGAGATCATCGACGCCACGCCGTACGCCGGCAGCTGACCGGCCCCCTCACGCACGCACCGCCGCGCGCACCAGCGGCAGAGTCCGCTGGTGCACCGGGGTCGCCAGCGCGATCACCGTGGAGGCCCGCCGCACCCCCTCCACATCGACGATCAGGTCGATGACCCGCTGCAGATCCTGATTGCCGCGCCCGACGATGCGGCAGAGCATGTCGCCCCCGCCGGTGATCGTGTGGACCTCGATCACTTCGGGGATGGCGGCCAGGCGCACCGCGACCGGGTCATGGCCGCCCGCCTGCCGGATCTCCAGCGTCACGAACGCGGTGACCTGGTAGCCGAGAGCGGCCGGGTCCACCTCGGGTCCGAATCCCCGGATCACGCCACGCTCCTGCAGCCGGTCCAGCCGGGCCTGCACCGTGCCGCGGGCGACGCCGAGCCGGCGCGAGCACTCCAGCACGCCGATGCGCGGCTCGTCGGTCAACAGCTCGATCAACCGTGCGTCGATGTCGTCGATCATTCATGTCCCCGGCGGTCGTGGGCAGAGTGTACAGATCTCACGGTAGTCTCCCAGGTTGGCTGTACAGATTGTCCACTCGTTCACGGCCCTCTTGCGCAACCTGCGGCCAGGATCGACATTGTGGGAGTCAATTCACTTTGTCGCGCAAGGAGCAGCATGACGACCGCAGCCAACGAGCACGCCGTCGCCGCGGACACGCGCGGCGCAGACGACTTCCCGGTCAAGGGCATGGACGCCGTCGTCTTCGCCGTGGGCAACGCGAAGCAGGCGGCGCACTACTACTCGACCGCCTTCGGCATGCGCTGCGTCGCGTACAAGGGACCGGAGACGGGCAGCCGGGACGAGGCCGCGTACGTGCTCGAATCGGGCGGCGCACGCTTTGTCCTGAAGGGCGCCGTGCACGCCGGAACCGAGCTCGGACGCCACGTGACCGAGCACGGTGACGGCGCGATCGACCTGGCCATCGAGGTGCCGGACGCCACGGCGGCGTACGAGCACGCGGTCGCCCACGGCGCGATCGGCCTTGAGGCCCCCCAGGTCATCGAGGACGAGCACGGCAAGGTCGTGATCGCGGCGATCGCCACGTACGGCGAGACCCGGCACTCGCTGGTCGAGCGGAGCGACTACTCCGGCCCGTACCTGCCCGGTTATGTCGCCGCCGACCCGATCGTCACCCCTGGCGAGAAGCGTTACTTCCAGGCGATCGACCACTGCGTCGGGAACGTCGAGCTCGGCCGGATGGATGAGTGGGTGGAGTTCTACAAGCGCGTCATGGGCTTCACGAACATGAAGGAGTTCATCGGCGACGACATCGCCACCGAATACTCCGCGCTCATGTCGAAAGTGGTCGCCGACGGCCGCGGCAAGGTGAAGTTCCCGCTCAACGAGCCGGCGATCGCCAAGAAGAAGTCCCAGATCGATGAGTACCTGGAGTTCTACGGCGGGCCCGGCATGCAGCACATCGCCCTGGCCACGAACGACATCCTCTACTCCGTCGACGCGATGCGCGCCGCCGGTGTGGAGTTCCTGAACACCCCGGCCTCCTACTACGAGGACGCCGAGCTGCGCGAGCGCATCGGTGAGGTGCGGGTACCCATCGAGGAGCTGCAGCGGCGCGGGATCCTGGTCGACCGCGACGAGGACGGCTACCTGCTGCAGATCTTCACCAAGCCGGTGCAGGACCGCCCGACGGTCTTCTTCGAGCTGATCGAACGGCACGGCTCGCTCGGCTTCGGCAAGGGCAACTTCAAGGCCCTGTTCGAGGCGATCGAGCGCGAGCAGGAGCTCCGCGGCAACCTGTGAGCCTGGCGGACGAGACCCTTGGCAACCCGTGTTCAACGGGTCGCCAAGGGCGGTCCAAGGGACGGCACGCGCCGGGCGCGGCGCGGCTCGTCCCGGTCGGGCCGCGCGCACCGTTGCGGGCATGACCGAACCGCCCAGGCCGGAATCTCCCAGGCCGGATCCGGAGCGCCATGATCCCGTACCCTCCCCTCCGCCTGAAGGATCTCCGTACGGGCCCGGCCCCTGGCCCGAGCACCCGTACGGAGAGCCGGCCGTCGGGCCGTACGCCTCCGCCTACGGTCCCGGCGGGTACGGCTCCGGCCTGGAGTACGGCGGGCGCTGGCGGCGCCTGATCGCCGCGATCATCGACGGCCTCATCGTGTACGCCGTGACCTGGCTCGTCACCGCGCCGATCCTCGGCTTCGACACGATGTATGAGGGAAGTGTCGGCCGCCAGGCGGGCGCCAACCTCATCGCGGGCGTGGTGGCGTTCCTCTACTACGTCCTGCAGCACGGGAGATGGGGCCGGACGCTCGGCAAACGGGCGATGAGCCTCTGCGTCGTACGCGCCGACGACGGCGGCCCGATCAGCTACGGCGAGGCGGCCTGGCGGCTCCTGTTCGCGTACCTGATCTCCTTGGCCACGTGCGGTATCGGCGGTCTCGTGGACGTCGCGTGGATCCTCTGGGACCGGCGAAGGCAGGCCCTGCACGACAAGGTGGCCCGTACGGTCGTCGTCAGGACCGGGCCCCAAATGAGCGATCCGTACCTGAGATAGCCGCCGTCTTGGCGCCCCGATTTGGCGTTTAGGCCCCTGACCAGCCACTCTTGACCGGTGAGTGCCCGCCCGATTACCGCGAGCGTCCTCCTCGGTGCCCTCCTGTCCGCGGCCCTGACGGCCTGCGCGGACAAGGCCCACGCGCCCGCCGCGGCGGTCCCCCGCCCGGCCCCCGGGGCCACGAGCGCCGGCGACCTGATCGTGCCCGGCGGCGGCAACGGCGGCTATGACGTCCAGCACTACGATCTCGACCTGCGGATCACCCCGCGTGCCCGGCCCTCACTCGCCGGGACCACGACCATCACCGCCGCGGCCACCCAGGCGCTGAGCCGTTTCGACCTCGACCTGACCGGGCTCGACGTCTCCAAGGTCACGGTCGACGGCGCGCCCGCGGCCTACACCCGCGCGCCCGGCAAGCTGGTGGTCACGCCGCCGAAGCCGATCCCCCGGGGCCGGTTCACGGTAGGCGTCACCTACTCCGGCACCCCCGGCGCCGCCGACGATCGCGTGCTCGGGAAGTACGGCTGGCTCCGTACCGATGACGGGATCTTCGTCGGTGACGAGCCGGACGGCGCGCACACCTGGTTCCCCGGCAACGACCATCCACAGGACAAGGCCACGTTCGGCTTCCGTGTCACCGTGCCACGCGGCCTGACCGCGATCGCCAACGGCGAGCCGGCCGGCACCGTCAAGTCCGGAAAGTCGGTGACCTACACCTGGCGGGCGCGGGACCCGATGGCGACCTACCTGGCAATGGTCGACGTGGGCAGGTTCAAGACCCGCACTGGTCGCACCCCCGGTGGAGTGCCGGTCTTCGTCGCCGTGGACCCCGAGGCCGACCCGACCGGTCTGGACTCGCTCTACGACGACACGGTGAAGGTCACCGACGCGTGGGCCAAGCTGTTCGGCCCGTACCCCTTCAGCTCCACCGGCGCGGTGGTCGACGACGCCCCGGTGCAGTTCGCGCTCGAGACCCAGACGAGGCCGGAGTACGTCCCGGGCATGGCCGCGATCCCGACCGTGATCGCGCACGAGCTGTCGCACCAGTGGTTCGGCGACAGCGTCACCGTGACGCGGTGGAGCGACATCTGGCTCAACGAGGGGTTCGCCACGTACGCCGAGTGGATGTGGGGCGAGCGGGACGGCTCCGGCCAGACCGTGCAGCGCCAGTTCGACAGCCGCTACTCCCAGCGGCAGAGTACCGATCTGTGGAACGTCCCCCCGGTCGATCCGGGCCGCGGTGGGCTGTTCGGCCGCTCGGTGTACGACCGCGGCGCGATGACACTGCACGCGCTGCGCAAAAAGGTCGGTGACCAGCGGTTCTTCGCGATCCTGCGGGCCTGGACGACCGAGCACCGGCACGGCAACGCGACGACACCGCAGTTCATCGCGCTCGCGCAGCGGGTCTCCGGCATGGATCTGCGGCGGCTGTTCCAGGTGTGGTTGTACGACCGGGGGCGCCCCGTGAACTGGTAGGTCCAGAGACGCCGCACCGCATCAGATCTTGTAAACGGGCATTCAGCCGAGCATGCTTTCCCCTGCGTGACAGGTGTGCATGCGTTTTGAACGACGGGAGAGTCTGCATGGCGAGGATTACCTCGCGAGTCTTTTCGATCGCCGCGACCGCCGCGGCGATCGGTCTGCTCGCCCCCTTGGCACCCGCGGGCGCCAGTACCCACCGCGCTTTCACCCCCGGTGCGCCCGGGGCCGGTGACCCCTACTTCCCCGACATGGGAAACGGCGGCTACGACGCCCAGCACTACTCCCTTTCGGTGAAGTACGACCCGGGCACCAAGGCCATCGACGCGACGGCGAAGATCACCGCCCGCGCGACCCAGAACCTGTCCCGGTTCGACTTCGACTTCCTCGGGCCACTGAAGATCAGCAAGGTAACCGTGGACGGGCGAAGGGCCACGTACGCGCGGACCGGCGCCCAGGAGCTGGTCATCACGCCGGACCGCGGCCTCACGCAGGGACGGGAGTTCACGGTCGACGTCGCCTACTCCGGCGTGCCGCAGTTGATCAACGACCCGGCGCTGGGCGTCTCGGGCTGGATCGCGACGCACGACGGCGCGGTCGCGCTGTCGCAGCCGTTCGGGTCGGCGACCTGGTATCCGGTCAACGACACCACGCACGACAAGGCGACGTACGACTTCACCGTCACCGTGCCGAACGGTCTGAAGGTTCTGGCCAACGGCGACCCGGCCGGCCAGCGGACGCAGGGCGCGAACACCACGTTCCGCTGGATCGACCGGCAGCCGACGGCGAGTGAGCTCGTGCTGATGGCGATCGGCAACTACGACGTCCGCGATACCAAGACCGCGACCGGCCTGCGCAACATCACGGCCGTCGACCCCGCGTCGGTCACCTCCGCCACGGCCGCCGACGACTTCAACAAGGCCACCGCCGACGTGATCGACTGGGAGCAGTCGATCTACGGCCGCTTCCCGTTCTCCTCGACCGGCGGCATCAGCGTGCTCGCCCCGACCGTCGGCTACTCCCTGGAGACCCAGACGCGGCCGGTGTACGCGCGTCGTTCGGCCGGCGCCCTGCCGTCGGCCACCCTCCTGTCCCACGAGCTCGGCCACCAGTGGTTCGGCGACGATGTCACGCCGTACGTGTGGCAGCACATCTGGCTGAACGAGGGTTTTGCGACCTACACCGAGTGGCTCTACAGCGAGCAGCACGGTGGCCAGACCGCGCAGCAGTTCTTCGACGCGGCCTACAACTCCACCCGTACGAGCTGGACCGGCAAGGTCGCCGACCCGGGCCGTGACCACATCTTCGACGATCT
>DASQPY010000608.1:0-3952 GCA_035643735.1 Actinoallomurus sp.
ACGGTGCCGCAGCCGGCGAGCACCACGTTGTCCGTACCGCGGGGCAGATTGGCCGGGCGGAACGGCCCGGTCTGGCCGAACGTGTGCGACAGGCTGAACGGCGTGCCGGCGATCAGGCCCTGGCGGGCCCAGTCGGCGGGCGTCAGGACGTGCAGGATCTCCGCCTCCCCTCCCAGCCCGCACCGGTCGGCCGCGAGGCCGGCCATCTCGCGGGCGTACGAGGCGCCGATCCGGTCCCAGTCGAGATCGCCCCGTGCCAGGTTCGGGGTGGGGGCCAGGACGGACATGAGCTGCCGCCCGTACGGGGCGAGGGCCGGATCCGTCGCGGTGGGCCGGGTCAGCGCCAGCGAGGGGTCGCGCATCAGGCGGCCGTCGCGGATGAGGTCGACGAACGTCGTCCGCCAGGCGCGGCCGAACACCAGATTGTGGTGCGCCGTGCCGCCGGGGCCTGGCACGCCCAGGTGCACGACGACCGCCGATGGCGCGGCGACCAGCGGATACGGCCGCCGCGGGACGTGGCCGAGTAGCCGGTAGGCGGTCGTGAGCTCGCACGTGAGCACGGCGGCGTCGCATGCGATCCGCTCGCCGCCCGACGTGTGCACGGCGGTCACCCGATGACCGCGGCGCTCCAGCCCGGACACGGTGACGTCGTAGCGGAGGTCCACGCCGGCGTCCGCGGCGGCACCGGCCAGGGCGTCGGGCAGTGCCCGCATCCCGCCGCGCGGGAAGTACACGCCGCCGACGGTGTCCATGTAGGCGATCACCGCGTACAACGCCGGCGCGCGCCGCGGAGACAGCCCCGCGTACAGGGCCTGGAACGTGAAGACCCGGCGCAGCCGCTCGTCGCGGACGAACCGGCCGACCGCGCGATCCCAGCGCCCGAAGCCGCCCATCGCCGCCAGCCGCGCCAGCCCGGGTGTCAGCAGGCCGAGCGGCGAGTCGACGTTCGCGGCGATGAACCTCGCGTACTCCACCTCATGCAGCCGGGTCAACCAGTCGCGCAGCCGCTCGTACCCGGCCGCCTCGCGCGGCCCGGCGAACGCGCGGACCTCCTCGCTCATGGCCTCGCGCCCGGTCCGTACGTCGAGGGAGGTCCCGTCGCAGAAGTAGGCCCGGTAGGCAGGGTCCAGCCGGGTCAGCGGCAGCCGGTCGGTCAGTGAGGCGCCGACGGCGCCGAGGGTCTCTCCCACGATCTCCGGCATCGTCAGCACGGTCGGCCCGGTGTCGAGCCGGTACCCGTGCACGTCGCGGCGCCCGGCCCGCCCGCCCGGGACGGCCTCACGCTCCAGGACCGTCACCGTGCGGCCGCGTCCGCACAGGTGCAGGGCGGCGGCCAGGCCGGAAAGTCCCGCACCGACCACGATGACATGGTCGGTCCTGCCGAGGACGCTGCGCATGTGGCAACGAATACCCCGCTGAGCAGGTCGTTTACACGACCTGCCTGGCCATGATTACGCCGGGACCGAGCCACGGGCCCAAGGTTCGGGGCCCCTCGGAGACAGAAGAGGGGCCCCGAACGCCCCCCAGGGGGGAAGGGGGGCGGGAGAAAAGGTCTCTACTTCTCGGACACTCCGGTCGCCATGTCGTAACCGGTGCCGGAGTGGCGGTAGACGGGGCCGGTCCCGAACTGGAGCACCTGGAACTTGATCGGGACCGAGTTGGACCGGGTGCCAGTGAGGTACTGCATCATCTCTTCGGACAGGTCGACGATGGCCGGCGGGTTGTGCTGGGCGACCGCCCACTCCGCGGGGCCGAAGTCCTCGACCACGCCGACGGCGCTCTTCTTGCCGATGGTGACCTTCACCTTGGTGCCGAGCGGCCAGTACGGGCTGGCCAGGGTGTGGTACGACATCGGCTTGCCGGACGCGGTCTGCGCGTCCCAGAACGACGTGCCGGTGGAGATGCCGCCCGGCAGAGCGGCCTTCTTCTCGGGGGCCTTCGTGGGCAGCTTGAGCCCGTGGCCCACCTCGCCGGGGGTCATGCCGGAGACGCCTCGCGACGCCTGGACGATGCCGGTACTGGCGCTGGCCGCCTTGGCCGGCGGAACCGCGGTGTGGACGAGGGCGACCGAGAGTCCGGCGCCGGCCACGGCCACGCCCGCGGCCGTGGCGGCGAGCGTCTTGCTGGAGAACCTGTCGAATGAGGAACTACGAATTTTGATCATGGGGGAAATGCCTCTCAGCACAGGGGATTTGGGGGAATGCACAGGCTGAACACACCGGTCGGTGACGGCCGGGGGAGGCGAAGATCAGGCTTTGTCGGTGCCGTACTCGGGGTAGCCGTAGCCGACGACCGACGAAACGTCGCGGGTGCGGATCTTGACGGCGTTGTCGGTGTTGCCCTCGACGGTCTGGATGGTGCCGTCGTGGTTGTCCTTCACGACGATGCCGACGTGGTCGATGCCGTCGATCGACTTGCCGCCGCTCCAGGAATAGAACACGACCGCACCCGGCGTCGGAGTCTGGCCCCAGCGGCCCTGGTCCTTGAACCACTGGGCGTGCGTACGGGTGAACGCGTCCGCGCCCATCCCCTTCACGCCCAGCTGGGCTCCGACCCAGGAGACGAACATGTCGCACCAGTTGGCGTTCGCGTAGTCGGAGACCTTGCCGCCGTCACGTTCGACGCCGCGCTCGGCCCAGGGGGAGGAGACGAACCACTTCTGGAACTTGGTGCCGCCGCCGAGGGAGTTCTCGGTGACGCCCACCTGGGCTTTGGCGAGCTTCAGAACGTCGGCCGCGGTCGGCGTCCACGTACGGCCGGTCTTGAGAGCATCGGCGATACCCTTACTGGGCAGAGGTATCTGCGCCAGAGGGTGCGGCGCCTTCGAGGGCGCTGCGGCACGGGGTATCGCCGCCAGCGCACCGGCTGAGATCGCGTTGACCTTCTGAGATGAGTGGGCGGGAGCCGCCACGATCAGACTGATCGCGGTCGCGCCGACCGCCGCGACACCGGTGAGGGCGCCGCCGACCTTGGTGGCCTTCATTGCACGGCATGACTTCGTGTGTCGACCTGACACGGTGGGTACTCCTTCGCTTCCATGCCGCTTACCGGGTTAGCTGACGGGTTCGGGCGTGGAAGCTGCCCTACGACGCATTTTGGGGATGCGTCGATTCACCCCAGTGGTGCGGTGGGTCCCCGGTTCCGCGATGGTGCGGATTCAGCGGGAGTCGTCCATGACATGGACGGCTCTTTAAGAGACAGGGGGAGAGGGGGGCCGCTATTGATCGGCGGCCGCTGTATTCAGGTCTAGGGGATCTTGTACGACATGGCGTGGGTCCTTACTCCAGACGCCTACCGGGCTGGCTGTGGGTTCGGACGTCAGAGGCGCCCTACGGACACGCTGGAGGCGTACCGACTCACCCCAGGAGACACATGGGTCCCCCGGCTCCGCCTGCTCAGGCGGATACGGCGGGCCGCGCCGGCATCGAATGTGATCCGTTAGGGGGGACCCCAAGAGATGCGCGGGAGCGACGCGTTTCTTGGATATGAACCGCCTCGGCCCTAGAAGGGGGGCCCCTCTCACGCTTCCTCGCGTGCCGCACGTCTTGCGTGCTGGTGGGCAAGCCCTGGCCGGCGGGTGTGTTGCGGGCGGCGCATGGGGGGCGCCGCCGGTGAACCGAACATAGCAAACATATTTCGGGCCGTAAAGGCCAAATATGGACATGCACCCCATCTGACCTGCGAGAAGATCACGAGTGCGGTGCCCGGAGCGTGGAATCCCGTGGTTACAGGGTTTTCAGCCGACCGCTGCTTGATCACCCAGCGTGATGATCTCGGTATGCCGCTGAGCGATGATCTCGGCCAGTTCCGGCGCGGCGCCGAGCGCCGCCGAGACGGCCTCCGCCCCGGCCGCGAGCGATTCCTCGCGGACCTTGTCGGCGAAATGGCCCGGGGCGAGGAAGTAGGAGACGACCGCGATCCGCGGCGCACCGGCCTCGCGCAGGGCGCGTAC
>DASQPY010000609.1:0-3319 GCA_035643735.1 Actinoallomurus sp.
GGGGGCGGTGGCTTCGGTGGCGGTGGCCAGGGTGGCGGCGGCGGTTTCGGTGGCGGCAACCAGGGCGGCGGGTTCGGCGGAGGCCAGGGCGGCCAGGGCGGCGGCGGGTTCGGCGGAGGCGGCGCGAGCCAGCCTGCCGACGACCCGTGGGCCACCGGAGGCGGCGGTGGGGGCGGAGGATTCTCCGACGACCCGCCGTTCTAACCTTCACGACACCCTTCATCATCCAACCGACCATTCCCGCGCGAGCGGGGCTCTCCTAGGAGGAGCACCACGATGGCGAAACCGGCACCACGCAAGCCGAAGAAGAAGGTTTGCCTCTTCTGCCAGGAGAAACTCTCCTACGTCGACTACAAGGACACGGCGCTGCTGCGCAAGTTCATTTCCGACCGTGGCAAGATCCGCGCTCGCCGGGTGACGGGCAACTGCACCCAGCACCAGCGTGACGTCGCCACGGCGATCAAGAATGCCCGCGAGATGGCGCTGCTGCCTTACACCAGCACGGCCCGCTGAGAAGGGGGACACTGATCATGAAGCTCATCCTTACTCAGCAGGTCTCCGGTCTCGGCGCCCCCGGCGAGGTCGTCGAGGTCAAGGACGGCTACGGCCGTAACTACCTGATCCCGCGCGGCTTCGCCATGCTGTGGTCCCGCGGTGCCGAAAAGCAGATCGACTCGATCCGCAAGGCTCGCAGCGCCCGCGAGATCGCCAGCATCGAGCAGGCGGAGTCCATCCGCGGCGAGATCGAGCGCCTGAAGGTCCGGCTGCCCAGCCGCGCCGGCGAGAGCGGCCGCCTGTTCGGCGCCGTGACGCCGACCGACATCGCCGGTGCCGTCAAGGCGGCCGGTGGCCCGCAGCTCGACAAGCGGCGCATCGAGGTCCGCAACCCGATCAAGACGGTCGGCGCCCACAGCGTCGCCGTCCGCCTCCACCCGGAGGTCAGCGCCAAGATCGACCTTGAGGTCGTCAAGGGCTGAATCACGAACACGACCAGTTGAAGGGCCGGTCCCCGAGGGGGCCGGCCCTTCATGCTGCCCGGGTCCAGGTGGTGGTGGCTTCCCGTCGTGGCGGATGCCAGTGGCGGCATGTCCGTGGCGAGCATGTCCCGTGGCCGCAGGCCGCGTAGTGGTGGCGTTGTGATGTCAGCTCTTGAGGCCGAGCGCGCTCTTGAGGCCGCTCTTGAGGCCGGTCACACGGCGCAGTTTTAAAACTGGAAAAACGTTGCGAGTGCTCGAAGGATTCGCCGGCCCCGGAGGGCTGAGCGAAGCAGCTCGGATGCTTGGCCTCACCGACGTATTCGGCATCGAGACCAACACCGACGCGTGGCGCGACCGCGCTTGCCGCCGGGCACAAACGGCTCCAGGTCGACATCCGCGACCTCGACCCCGACGACTTCCCCGACGTCGAGGCGTGGCTGTCGGCGCCCCCTTGCCCGACCTACTGCGCTTCCGGGAAGCGGTCAGGTCTGAAGGACTACCGGACCGTGCTCGACGGCGCCGTACAACTGGGCGACAGCCAGGCCGGTTTAGGGGAGCGGGACGCCTACGCCGCGGCGTACGGTCGCGTCAGCGATCGACGTACGGCGCTGGTGCTGGAGACGCTCAGGTTCGCGTTCCGCCTGCCGAACGTACGGTGGATCGTGGCCGAGCAGGTGCCCGCCGTTCAAGGCATCTGGGAGGAGATCGGCGCCGAGCTCGCCGCGGCGCACGACTTCGAGTCGTGCAACGTCGTGACCCTTGGGGCCGACGACTTCGGAGCGGCGACCCGCCGTACTCGCGTCTTCCTCATCGCGACCCGCGAGCACACTCCGGATCTGGCCAGCCTGCCGACGCGCGGCCGCTGGAGCTGTGGCCGGTATGAGTCCCCCCGCTGGCACGAGGCCAACGCCTCTACGCCGTTCCCGAAGACCTCCATGGCTCAGGCGCTCGACTGGCCAACCGGGATCCGCATCAACACCCGCGGCGACCGCAGGACCAGCGGCGGAAACGAGTTCTCGGCGGACGGCCCCGCGCACAGCATGACCGGCAACGGCCTACGCGGGTGGTACCGGACCGACCTCGGGAAGCCTGACGGTCTGATCACCCCGGCACAGGCCGGAATCCTGCAAGGGTTCCCCGCGGACTACCCGTGGCAAGGCTCGCGCTCCAGCCGCTTTCAGCGGATCGCCGACACCGTCTCGCCGATGGTCGGCGCCGCCGCCATCGGAACAGCGGCCGGTATCCCCTGGCAGGACGCCGTACGGCGACGCATCCAAGACCTCTACGGCCACCGCGGCGAAACTCCGCGAGCGTGGCAACAGCTCACCCTCGACGGTCAGTGATCGACAAGACCCCGCCGAACGAGAGGAACCCCGCGTGCCCCGACCAGACCTCGACCCCGCACTGATCGTCTTGATTGGTGTCGCCGGCGCCGGTAAGTCCACACTCGCCGCGCAGTGGCGCCCCTCCCAGGTGCTCAGCTTGGACGCGTACCGCGGCATCGTCAGCGACGACGAGAACGACCAGGAGGCGACCGCCGACGCCGTGATGGTCCTGCACGCCGTGTTGGACGCCAGACTCCGCCGCAACCTGGTGACCGTCGTCGACGCCACCAACGTCAGCCCGGACGCCCGCCGGCCGCTGCTCGACCTGGCCACCGCGCACCACATGTCCGCCACGGCGATCGTGGTCGACACGCCCCTACCGCTGTGCCAGACGCGCAACGCCGGCCGACCAGGGCCGCGCGGGTCGGCACGCTGGGGGCGGCGCGTACCCGCCGACGTCGTCGAGGAGCAACACCGCCAACTCCGTGAGTCGATCCCCCACCTCTGCGAGGAGGGTTTCGCCAAGGTCATCATCTACAGCCAGCACCGCGACGACGAGCGGCCCTATCCTGTCCAGTTTTAGGACTGTCCACACGAGAGGAGGTGGCCACCGTGCCCGCACGCAGTACCCGGGATGACGAACCGGTCGAGACGCGGGGGACCGAGCACGTCGAGACAGTAGACCTCGACGAGCATGCCGCCGAGATCCGGCAGGCCCGCGAGGCAGGTCGCACACCGCCCGCGGGCCGTCTGCTCGGGCTGCCGGAGTTGCCCGATGGTGACGTGTGGGTCGACATCGCCGGCGCCTCCGCGGTCTCCGGAGTGCAGCCCAAGACGATCACGGGATGGCTCACGCGAGGCGGGCCGAAACGGTGCCCGTTCCCGAGCGGCTACCGCTTCTTGTACCGCCTGTACTGGCCGCTGTCCGCCATCGAGGCGTGGGTCGCCGAGTACGGCGCCGGCGAGTGACGTCCGCGGCGCCGCGGCGATCGAGGCCCTGTGGGCGTGGCGTGATCG
>DASQPY010000610.1:0-5718 GCA_035643735.1 Actinoallomurus sp.
GTGAGGCCGAGGAGCAGGGCGCGGCGGCCGGTGCGGATCAGTGGCCGTAGGCGTACGGCACTGCCCAGGCCGAACAGCGCGGCGGCGAACAGCAGGTCCTTCACCGAGCTCGCCGCGTCCAGCGCGCCCTGGGGCAGTACCCCGGTCGAGCGGAGCGCCACCATGGCCAGGAAGGCGATCAGAAAGATCGGCAGCACCGGCGGGCGTCTGGCGTCCGTGTCCGGCTCTCCGCGCCGTACCCGCAGGGCGATCGCGGTGGTGACCGGGGCGAGCATGGCGACGCGGATCAGCTTGACCGCGACGGCGGGCACCAGGGCGGCCGGGCCCGCGACCGTCGCGGTGGCGACGACCTGGCCGACGTCGTGCACGCTCGCGCCGATCCAGCGGCCCTGGTCGTAGGCCGTCAGGCCGAGCAGGTGGCCGGCGACCGGCATCACCACGATCGCCAGCGTGCCGCAGAGCGTCACCAGGGCGACCGCGGTGGCGGCGTCGCGCTCGCGGTCACCGTCGCGGTCATGGCCGAGGACGCTGTCGACCGCTGCGACCGCGGACGCGCCGCAGATCGCGAAGCCGGAGGCGACCAGCAGTGACGTCCGCGCGGGCAGGCCCATCCGGCGACCGAGCCAGCAGGTGCCGGACAGCGTCGCGAGCAGCACGAACACGGTCATGGCGATGGTCTGCCAGCCCAGGCCGGCGATATCGGTCAGCGCGACCTGGAGCCCGAGGAGTACGACGCCGGCCCGCATCAACGTGCTGGCGGCGAACCGGGAACCCGCCCGCGTGACCTCCGGCAGGATTCCGGTATTGACCGCGATGATGCCGAACAGCAGCGCGGCGGTGAGCATGGGGATCGCGCCCACCAGGCGGTGCACGCCCCAGGCCGCGAGGAGCCCGGCCGCGCTCGCCGCCAGCCCCGGCGCGAGCTCCCGTACACGCCGGGCCCGCGGCTCACGACGGCGCGCACGTGACGGCACGACGTGGTCGGGACGTACGCGGCGCCGGGCCGTCGAGGTGGTCATGATCTCTAGCCTCGGGTCCGCGCGGAGACGCGACTAGCAGGTGTTGCACTGGCACGTCATAGGGTTCCTCTATGACTCAACGTCTGCCGGACCTGGAGGCACTGGAGCTGCTCGTCGCGGTCGCCGAGACCGGCAGCCTCGGTCAGGCGGCGGCGCGGCACGGCATCAGCCAGCCGTCGGCGAGTGCCCGGATGGGCACCCTGGAGCGGCGCCTCGGCGTCAGACTGCTCGTCCGCTCACCCAGCGGCTCCCGGCTCACCGCGGCCGGGCTCGTCGTGACGGACCGGGCGCGGACGATTCTGGAGCAGGCGTACGCACTGGTCGAGGGTACGGCGGCGCTCCGTGCGCGCCAGCACGGCCGGCTGCGCGTCACGGCGAGCCTGACCATCGCCGAGCACCTCATGCCGGGCTGGCTCGTCACGCTGAGAGAGGTCGACCCAGGCGTGCACGTCGAGCTCAACGTCGCCAACAGCACCCTCGTGATCGAACGCCTCCGTGCGGGCGAGGCCGACCTCGGCTTCATCGAGGGTGAGGGGGCGCCGCGCGACCTGCACAGCCGCGCCGTCGCACGGGACCGCCTCGTCGTGGTGGTCTCCCCCGACCACGCGTGGGCCCGCAAGCGCCGCCCGCTGCGCCCGGTGGAACTGGCGACGACACCGCTGCTGCTGCGCGAGGCGGGTTCGGGCACCCGCGAGACCCTGGAGGCGGCGCTGGCCCCGTACGGGGGAGTGGCCGAGCCGGTACTCGAGCTCGGCGCCACCGCGCCGTTGCGCGTCGCGGCCACCTCGGGCACCGCCCCGGCCGTACTCAGCGCGCTCGCCGCGGCGGACGAGATCGCGGCAGGCCGCCTGGTCGAGATTCCGTCCGAACTGCCCCTGGACCGCATCCTGCGGGCGGTCTGGCCTCGCGGCCGCGAGCTCCCGGACACCGCCCTCCGCCTGCTCCGTGTCGCCCGCGCCTGACGCGTGAGCGCACGCTCTTGCCGGGCTGCGTCGTCACCTCGGCCCCTCTGACCGCCGGTGGCGTTAGAAGGGCGTTAAGGGCGTCGTGCCGGGCGCTAAGAGGGTGTCAACGACCGTCCGACCGGCTCATTTCGGGCGTTGACTCCTGCCGTGCCCCCTTTGGGGGGCGATGGGCGGCATGCCCATCGTCATGCTCGAGGAGGATGCGATGACGCGCCTTGAATCGTCCGCATGGTCGCTGGCAGGTGGCAGCGCATGCGTGTTCGCGCTCGCCGTCGTCCTGGGACGGCAGCCGTGGCAGGTGCCTTTCGTCGTCGTCATTCTGGCCGTACTGGGCTGGGCCTGGCTGAGCCCGGTCGTCGCGGGGGCGGCCATCGGCGGCATCGCCTGGTTGTGCGTCACCGGCTTCGACGTGCACCGGTTCCGGGACGTGAGGATCACCGGACGTGACGACGTCCTGCGCGTCGCACTGCTGGTCCTCGCCGGGGTCCTCGCGGCCGCGGCGCACGCCCTAGCCGGGGCCCGGAGCCGTCATACGCCTGTGGATCCGCTCTGGGCGGAGTTCCACGGGGCCGGCTCGCGGACCGACCTCGAGGCCGACACAGCAGTCCTCACGACCGGGCTTCGGTCCGGCCTTGAGTTCAACCGAATAGCGGGAGATCCGATCGAGCTCCGAATGCCACGGCAGCGTGGCATTGCCCCGGCCGAGCGGCCTCTCCCCGCACATCCGACAGAGGAACCGAGTGATGGCTGACCTGGCATACATCCTGCTGACAGTGGCGATCTTCGCCCTGTTCGGCCTGGTCGTGAAGGCGGTGGAACGGCTTTGAGCCGCTACCGAACCTCACGTGGCGAGCGATGAGGGCGAAATGAGTGCAGAAAACCTGATCGGGCTCATTCTTTCGGTCGTCCTGTTCGTCTTCCTGATCGCCGCCCTACTGTTCCCGGAGCGCTTCTAGATGAGTACAACGACTGCGGGGATCTTGTTCGCGGGGTCCCTCGTGCTCGCTCTGGCCCTGGCCCACCGGCCACTGGGCGACTACATGTACCGGGTCTTCACCGGCGTGCGGCACTCGCGCCCGGAGAAACTGATCTACCGGCTGATCGGCGTAAAGCCGGACGCCGAGCAGACCTGGAGCGTCTACGCCCGCAGCGTGCTGGCCTTCTCGGCGATCTCGATCCTGTTCCTCTACGGCCTGCAGCGCCTGCAGAACCACCTGCTGCTCGGCCTCGGCTTCAAGCCGGTCATGACGCACCAGGCCTGGAACACCGCGATCAGCTTCACCACCAACACCAACTGGCAGTCCTACTCCGGCGAGTCGACCATGGGTCATCTCGTGCAGATGGCCGGGCTCGCCGTACAGAACTTCGTGTCCGCCGCGGTCGGCATCGCCGTCGCGGTCACCCTGATCCGGGGATTCGCTCGCAAGCGGACCGAGCACCTGGGCAACTTCTGGGTGGACCTGATCCGTGGCTCCCTGCGGATCCTGCTGCCGATCGCGGTGATCGGCGCGATCGTGCTGATCGCGGGCGGCGCCGTGCAGAACTTCCACGACCCGCACACCATCCAGACCCTCGCCGGCGCCAAGCAGTCGATCACCGGCGGGCCGGTCGCCTCCCAGGAGGTCATCAAGGAGCTCGGCACCAACGGCGGCGGGTTCTACAACGCCAACTCCTCCCACCCGTTCGAGAACCCCACGACCTGGACCAACTGGATCGAGATCTTCCTGATCCTGGTGATCAGTTTCAGCCTGCCGCGGACGTTCGGCCGGATGGTCGGTAGCAACAAGCAGGGCTACGCGATCGTCTCGGTGATGGCGACGCTGGCGGTCATCAGCATGACGCTGATCATGTCCTTCCAGCTCATGCACCACGGGACCGCCCCGACCGCGATCGGCTCGTCCATGGAGGGCGTCGAGACCCGGTTCGGGGTGGCCAACTCGGCGACGTTCGCCGACGCGACGACGCTCACGTCGACAGGGGCCGTGGACTCCTTCCACGACTCGTACACGAGCCTCGGCGGCATGATGACGCTGTTCAACATGATGCTCGGCGAGGTCGCGCCGGGCGGTACCGGCTCGGGCCTGTACGGGTTGCTCATCCTCGCGGTGATCACAGTGTTCGTCGCCGGTCTGATGGTCGGCCGCACGCCGGAGTACCTCGGCAAGAAGATCAGCAGTCGTGAGATCAAGTTCGCCGCGTCCTACTTCTTGATCACGCCGATCTGCGTGCTCGTCGGCACCGCCTTCGCGATGGCCCTTCCTGGCTCGGGGGCGGTGGGGCGTAGCCACGGGGGTGGAGCACAGCGCGCGGGGATGCTGAACAGCGGCCCGCACGGCCTGTCGGAGGTGCTGTACGCGTTCACGTCGGCGTCAAACAACAACGGTTCGGCGTTCGCCGGCATCACCGTCAACACCGCCTGGTACGACACGGCGCTCGGCCTCGCGATGGTGTTCGGGCGGTTCCTGCCGATCATCTTCGTCCTCGCGCTGGCCGGTTCGCTGGCGCGTCAGGGACTGACCCCGGCGTCGGAGGGCACCCTGCCCACTCATCGTCCCCAGTTCGTCGCGATGGTCGCGGGTGTCACGGTCATCCTCGTCGCTCTCACCTTCCTCCCGGCGCTCGCGCTCGGGCCGTTGGCCGAAGGAATCCACTAAATGTCGACGCAAGTCATGGAAGCGCAGAGCGCTGCCGAGCCGGAGGCTCCGAGATCGTCGGGGAGTCGCGTGCAGGGCGGTCTGCTCGACCCCAAGCAGCTCTTCAGATCGTTGCCCGGCGCGGTGAAGAAACTCGATCCGCGCACCATGTGGCGCAACCCCGTCATGTTCATCGTCGAGATCGGCGCGGTCTGGAGCACGATCCTCGCCGTGGCCGAACCGAGCTGGTTCGCCTGGCTGATCGTGGCCTGGCTCTGGCTGACGGTGATCTTCGCCAACCTGGCCGAGGCCGTCGCCGAGGGGCGCGGCAAGGCACAGGCCGACGCCCTGCGCCGGGCCAAGACCGACACGATGGCGCGCCGTCTGTCCGGCTGGGCATCGAGCAGGTCCGTGGAAGAGGAGGCGGTGCCGGCGCCGCAGCTGCGGCAGGGCGACCACGTGGTCGTCGAGGCGGGCCAGATCATCCCCGGGGACGGTGACGTCGTCGAGGGCATCGCCAGCGTCGACGAGTCGGCCATCACCGGCGAGTCGGCTCCGGTCATCCGGGAGTCCGGCGGTGACCGCAGCGCGGTCACCGGTGGCACCAAGGTGCTGTCCGACCGGATCGTCGTGAAGATCACCCAGAAGCCGGGCGAGAGCTTCATCGACAAGATGATCGCGCTGGTGGAGGGCGCGAACCGGCAGAAGACGCCGAACGAGATCGCCCTCAACATCCTGCTCGCCTCGTTGACGATCGTCTTCGTGATGGCGGTGGCCACCCTGCAGCCACTCGCGATCTACTCCAAGGCGACCCAGCCGGGTGTGCCGGACTCGCTCGCCCTGAACATGCACGGCGTGACCGGCATCGTGATGGTCTCGCTGCTGGTCTGCCTGATCCCGACGACGATCGGCGCGCTGCTGTCGGCCATCGGCATCGCCGGCATGGACCGGCTGGTGCAGCGCAACGTGCTCGCCGTGTCCGGCCGCGCGGTCGAGGCCGCCGGCGACGTGAACACGCTGCTGCTCGACAAGACCGGCACGATCACCCTCGGGAACCGGCAGGCGACCGGCTTCCTGCCGCTGCCCGGCGTCTCCGAGCAG
>DASQPY010000611.1:0-5179 GCA_035643735.1 Actinoallomurus sp.
ATGCCTGCTGCCGGACCTGGCCTCGTATCCGTTGGCATGGATCCTGGCACAGACGAGCGGTGCCGACGGCGTCGGCGCGAACCGGCTGTTCGAAACCCTCGAACACCAGGGCGCCGAGCGGATGGTGCTGGAGCCGCTGGACGAGGATGCGGTCACCGAGATCGCCGAAGACGTCCTCGGAGCGGCGCCTGAGACCGACCTTCTCGGCTTGGCCGCCGGAGCGGGCGGCAACCCCTTCCTGCTCGTGGAGTTGCTCGGCGGACTCCGCGACGAGGCCGCGATCGAGTGGGGCCACGGCCACGCGCGGCTTGTCTCGGAGCGGCTGCCGCAACTACCACGACGAGTTCAGGAGTTCGCGCGGAACCGTCTGGGCCGGCTCTCGGCGCGGACCCGGCGCCTGCTCCAGGTGGCGGCGGTCCTCGGTCGCTCCTTCTCGATGGACGACCTGGCCGATCTGCTGGACGAACCGCCCGAGCAGCTGCTGTCGGCACTCGAGGAGGCGTTGACGGCACAGATCCTCGTGCCCCACCAGGAGTTGCTGGTGTTCCGCCACGATCTGCTGTGGCAGGCGGTGACGGACGGCATCCCCCTGCCCGTCCGCCGATGGTTGCATCTTCAGGCCGGGGAGGTACTGCTGAAACGTGGTGGCTCGGCGATCCCGGCGGCCGCGCATTTCATGGTGCACGCCCGACCTGGGGACAAGCGCGTTCTCGCCGGACTGGATCGCGCCGCACGCGAGGTGCTGCCGTCCTCACCGCAGACCACGGCGGAGCTCGCCCTGCGGGCCCTCGAGCTCACCGACATGTCCGATCCCGCGCGGTTCCAGCGCACGGTGACCGCGATCGACGCCCTGACGGCCGCCGGACGGCTTTCGGAGTCCACCGAACTCGCGCGTGCCGAACTGGACGGCGCGTCGGCCGCCCAAGCCTCGCGCCTGAGACACGAACTGGCGACCGTCCTGTTGCTGAGCGGACGGCCGGAGGACGCGGTGACCGAGGTCGAGAACCTGTTCGCTCAGCAGGGGTTGCCTGACGACCTGCGCGACGCCGCGGAGCTGACCTGGTTCGCCGGGCTCATCCTGCAGTACGACTTCTGGCGCGGCAGGGAACGGGCGGAGGCCATCGTCGCGGCCCCTGATCGCCACGGCATCAGGGCGCGGAACGGGGCGCTCGTGGTGCTCATGCATGTCGCCTGGGCCGAGGGGCGGATCGCCGACGGGTTCGGCCATATCCGTGAGGCGGCGCGGACCGGCCGCGGGGCGATCGGGGCGTACAGTACGGGCCCGCGCCTGTTCCTGGCGGCGTGCCTGCTGGGCGTACGGCGGTTCGAGGAGTCCGAGGACGTGCTCCGAGCCGCCGATGCGGAGATCGAGGCGACAGGCCATACGGTGCAGGCCGCCAGCACCGCGTTCATACGCGCCTATCTGCGACTGGCGTCCGGCCGGCTCGACGACGCCGCGGCCGAGGCCGAGACGGGGCTGGAGATCGCCGACGAACTGGGCACACACGCGTTCACCGGCATCGGTCTCGCCGTGCTCGCCATCGTCTCGCTACGGCGCGGCGATCTGCTCCCCGCCGTTCGGAACATCGAGCGGTACCACGCTCAGGGGGCTCATGGCATGGCGTTCTCCGCGGGCTGGGGGACCTGGGCGGCGGCGTCCGTCGCCGAGGCCGTGGGCGGCCCGGAGCCGGCGATGCGCGTACTGAGAGCCGACTGTCCCAACACCTCGATGTGGCGCTGGCATCTCGTCATCGAGCCCGACCTGGCGGCGTGGGGGACGCGGACCGCGCTGGCCGCCGGGGACCGCGCGCAGGCGGAGACGATCGTCGACACGATCGAGGGGCTCGCTCACGACAACCCCGACTTCCCCGCGTTCACCCATGCGGCCGCTCACGCCCGCGCGATCCATGACAAGGACGCCACGGCCCTTGGCCAGGCCGGTGCCGGGTTCCGTGACCCCTGGGCGCGGGCGTCGGCCGCCGAAGACCAGGGGATCCTGCTGGCCGGGGCCTCCGGCGGGTCCGATCACGAGGCCGCCATCCACAGCCTGGACCAGGCGTTGAAGGGGTACGAGCGGATCGGTGCGCTACGCGACGCCGCGCGTATCCGCGCGAGGCTGCGGCGGTTCGGAGTTCGGCGCCGGCACTGGGCCCGGTCCGACCGGCCGGTGACCGGCTGGGACAGCCTCACCGACACCGAGCAGAGCGTCGCCACCCTTGTCGCCCAGGGACTGACGAACCGGCAGGTCGGCGCTCAGATGTTCGTCTCTCCCCACACGGTGAAGTTCCATCTCCGTCAGGTCTTCCGCAAACTCGAGATCGGCTCGCGCGTCGAACTGGCCCGCATCGCCACCGCGGGTCAGCGCGAGACCGCGCCGCCGGGCGGCGCCACGCGCGGCCGACCGGCCTGACCCTCCCCGCGGGGACCTCGCGCACGGTGTGGCCGGTGCGTTCACCGATTCCGCCATCTAGGGCGGCTGATCATGGTCGGCCTGCTCGCGCTCGCCGTGGTCCTCACGCTCGTCCTGGTCGGCAGGAAGACCGCACTGGGGTCAGCTCGGTGACGTCGAGTGCTCGACGATGCTGGTGGGCACGACGGTGCGCCTGGCGGGGAGCGTCTGTTCCGCGTCGCCGCCGGCCATCCGTTCGGACAGCAGGGTCGCGGCGCGGCGACCGATCTCGTCCGGGTCGTAGGCGACGATGATGATCGGAACGTTGAGCATGTCGGCGAGTTCGAAGTCGTCGAACCCGGCCAGGGTGACGCTCTTGTGGTGACGGCGGATGGCGCGGTAGGCGCCGAGCGTGTTGCGGTTGTTGGTGGTAAAGATCGCCGTTGGTGGCTCCGGTAGTGCGAGGAGTTCGGCGGCCGCGTGCTCGGCGGGCGCGATGTCTTGTTGTGCGCGTTTGACGTATTCATCGCGTGGTGACAACCCTGCCTCCTGCAGCGCGGCGCAGAAGCCGCGGTACCGCTCGGAGCCGGTGTAGACGGCCGGTGGGTTGCCGAGGAACCCGATGTTTCGATGCCCGAGCGCGAGCAGCCGTCGCGTTGCCGCGTGCGCCCCGCCGAAGTCGTCGACGAGCACGCAATCGGTGTCGATGCCGACCGGTGGACGGGCGACCATGACGACGGGTGGCCCAGAGGGAAGTTCGGCCTCCAGGTAGGACTGGTTGGCGCCGGCCGGGACGAGGATCAGGCCGTCGACGCGGCGGGCGGAGAAGTCGGTCACCGCCGCGTGTTCCCGCTCGACGTCACCGTCGGTGTTGGTCAGCATCACCCGGACCCCGACCTGGGACAGAACCGACTCGATGCCGAGTGCGAGCCGGGCGTAGAACGGGTTCCCGAGGTGTGTGACGATCAGGCCGACCGTCTCGGTGCGCTGGCCCTGACGAAGGCTGCGGGCGAGCTCGTTGCGCCGATAGCCGAGTTCCTTGATCGCCGATTCGACCCGTTCCCGATTCTCCTGTGAGACGCCGGGAGACTGCCGGAGTACCCGGGACACGGTCATAGGGCTGACCTGAGCCAGGGACGCGACCTCCCGCATGGTCGGTGCGGCACCGCCGTTTCGTGACCGGGCAGCCATCGGTTGGTCTCCTTCTGGTGTGGGCAGCGCCCGGTTAGGCGTTGCCGGGACGATCCGGCCGGCGGGCGTGCAGGGCGGCGCCGATCAGGGGCGCGAGCTCTGGGTGGTGCGGCGTGACCATCGGCGGGAGGGCGCCACCCGCTTCGGTCTCGATGCCGGCGGCCAGCGCGGGCTTGATCAGATCCCACGATCCCGCCATTGCGCCTCCCACCACCACGACTGACGCGTCGAACCGCGCCCACCATGGTCCCAGCGCCCGGCCGAGCGTGCGGAACGCATGCTCCAGGACGTCGTGCGCGGCGCGTACGCCGGACCGGGCCATCGTCGCGATCTCCTGAACGTCAGTGCGGACGCCGGTGGCCCGTTCGTAACTCGTGATGATGGCTCGGCGTGAGACGCTCTCCTCGAGCGGCCGGTCGTCCCAGGTCAGGAGGTCGGCTCGCCCTTCTGGGGGCACGGTGCGGCCGGTGGTGACGGCCACACCGCCGGCGAGGAAGGCCGAACCGATCCCGGTGCCCAAGGTGAGGCCGGCGGCCCTTCCATGGCCTCGGACCGCTCCGGCGGACCATTCGCCGACAAGGAAGGCCTCGGCGTCGTTGAGGAACCGCATCGGCCCGATGTGGGGAAGCCGGGTACGCAGTGGCGCTTCGAGCCTGGCCCCGTAGAGCGACTCGAACTTTCCGACTCCGCGGAAGAGGCCGATGCCGCGCTCGTAGTCGAACGGTCCGGGTACGGCGGCTCCCCACGTTGAGCCGTGCGGTGCCCGGATCGCCGCCGCGCAGTGCGCGATGCGATCGATGATCTGGTCGGCGGTGCCGGAGGCGTCAAGCGCTTCGCGTCTGTGGTGGAGCACCTTGGCGCGTCCACCGTCGAGCTCGACCAGCCCGGCCGTGACGTGGGTGCCTCCGATCTCCAGACTCGGAGTGAGGGTCGTCGCGCTCATGTCACGAACGATTTCACCAGACGAGTCCGCCGCGGGCTCTGACACGTGAGCCGGTAACCGCCGACCGATGCCGGAACGACGAGCGTCTCGGCGTAGCGGAGCACGTAATGCGGTTCGCTCAGCCACGTCGCGCAGCTGCGCGCCTACGTCGAGGCGAACATCGCGCTCGTCGGCGAGCACCCCGCCGCCGTCCGGGCGCTGATCGACATCGTGAAGAACGCCGCCGCGAGCACGCCGAACTGTACGTGCGGGCGACCGTCGACCTTCGCCACGCTGGCCTGCCTGATCACCTGGCACGTCTGGTACCTCCGCAAGGAGAACCTCGATGCCTGACGTCCTGGTGGCGGGCGGCGGCCCCGCCGGATTGTCGGCCGCGTTCGAGCTGGGGCGCGACGGGCTCGACGTGCTGGTCGTGGAGCGGCGCGAGACGCGGCCGACCACGCAGTCGAAGGCGCTGGGCCTGCGGCCCCGATCGGTCGAGGTGCTGGGGGGTGCCTGCTCGCCGCAGTCGAGCCGCACCCGCGGCGGCCCGGCACGCCCCCTTCGCCCAGCGGGTCGACCCCGCTCGGGCGGGCGAAGCTGATGCCAGCGGCGCAGCTGACGTTCGAGCCGGTGCTGGGAGCCCGTGCAGCGCCTCCGTTGCTCGTGCGCGCAAA
>DASQPY010000612.1:0-3485 GCA_035643735.1 Actinoallomurus sp.
CGCCGACACCACCGTCGAGGTCCTGCCCGCCAACCCCTCCAAGAGCCGCGACGTCCAAGCCGCCGAGCAGACCACCGTCGCCTACGCCGACGGCGTCCTGCGGATCCACACCCCCGAGCCCAAGAACCAGCTCTTCGGCCCCTCCGGAGCCCTGGAGGTCACCGTCCAGCTGCCCGCCGGCTCCCACATCGAGGCCAAGGCCGCCAGCTCCGAGCTCCGCGGCGTCGGCCGCCTCGGCGACGTCGCCTTCGAAGGCGCGTACCGCCAGATCAAGATCGACGATGCCTTGAGCGTCCGCCTCACCGCGATCGACGGCGATGTCGAGGTCGGCCGGCTCAACGGCCCCGCGGAGATCAGCACCGCAAGGGGCGACATCCGGATCACCGAGGCCGTGCGCGGCGCGGTCGTGCTCCGCACCCAGTCAGGCGACATTTCCGTCGCCGCCGCCGCCGGCGTCTCGGCCGCCCTGGACGCCGGCACCGGCTACGGCCGCATCAGCAACGCCCTAAAGAACGACGGCACCGCCGAACTCGACATCCGCGCCACCACCTCCCACGGCGACATCACCGCCCGCAGCCTCTGAAGGAGCAGAACCAGGACGATCCGGCCGGGGCCACCGCGATCGAGATCCTGTCGGTCGTCGCCGACGACGCGGCCGTCCGTCCCGAAGGGCCTGCGATCCACGTGCAGGACCTGGAGAAGTCGTACGAGACGCCTAAGGCGACCAGGTGGAACACATGACGAAGAACAGCACTTCCTCGACCAGTTCGAAGTGGACCGCATGGTGCCGGCTGACGATACGGCCCTGGTCGTCACCGACACCGGCGGTCCCGGTATCCCTGTGGTCTGCCTCAATGGCCAGTTCGCCACTCAGGGGTACTGGCGGCGGGTCATCGCCGGACTGGGGACGGGGAGGCGGCACATCACCGACGACGAGCGGGCTCGCGGCAGATCGAGGACCCTCCGCGCCGCCGGAAGTGCCAACAGATATGGCGCCTCACTCCACATCAGAACCAACAATTGCCGTAACCGAACCGACCCGTCGTCCCCGTCCCACCCTCGACGTCAACGCGCCAACATCACCACCCAACCGGTCATGCCGCATGGTTACGCATCGTGACACATGAGGGACTACCCTGTTCGTCTGCGTTGACTGGCATAACGGCGCCCGCGTCTCGAGCCTGTGCCCGACCGGCAAAAAGGGTCGGCAGTCGTCCCTGGTCGGGGCGGTAGATCGGTGGAGATGGAACCAATCATCATTGGTTCGCATCTATAGGTACGAGATACCCCGCGACTTCGATCGGTTGGGGGACGGCATGCATCTACTCGCGGCAGAGGGCGCTGACACCTGGGGAATCTCGGGTCCCACTTTCCTCTGGGTCTATGTGATCGCAGCGGTGGGGTTCCTGATCGGGACGTTGCTCATTCGCCGGTGGATTCGGGGCGGCCGCCGTAGCGAACGGGAGCTGCATCCCTATGAGGTGGCCTACCTCATCGGTGGGCCGCGCCGCGCGATCGCCACAGCGGTGGCCGGGCTGCGCGCGGATGGCGCGATCGAGGCCTCCGAAGACGGAGCGCTGCGCGTCACCGCCGCACCTCGGGCGATGTGCACACCACTCGACACGGCCATTCACACCACGGTGCAGGCGGGACGGGTGACCAGCGTCCAGACGCTCCGGATCGGTTACGAAGTTCGGCAGGCCGTCGACCGGTTGCAGGACGTCCTCGTGCGTGACGGACTGGCGGTCGGGCCGCGTCAGCGCGTCCGTTCCCGGCTCACCGTGCTCTTCCTGGTGGGCCTGCTGGCTGTCGGTGTCGCCCGGCTGGTGGCCGGCGCGTGGAACGGCCGCCCGGTCATGTACCTCGTGCTGATTCTGATCGCGCTGACCGTAGTGATCGTCGCGTTGCTGGTGAGAGTGCCGCGTGCGCTGCGCTCGGGGACCGCCGCCGTCGAGGCGGTACGTTCTCGCCAGAGTCATCTCGATCCCTCGATGTCACCGGCATGGACCACCTATGGCGCGGCGAGCGCGGCGCTGGCGGTGGCGCTGTTCGGCGTGGCCGCGTTGACGAGCATCGATCCGGAGTTTTCGGAGAGCACCAACCTGCGGGCCCAGTTCCTCCCGGTGGCGGGGGCGGTCGGCTGGGCAGGATGGAGCGGATCCTCCGGCACATGGAGTTCCTGCGGTTCGTCGAGTTGCGGAGGCGGCGGTGGCTGCGGAGGCGGCGGTGGCTGCGGTGGGTGAGCTGGATCTGGGCGTGGGCATCGGCTGGCGTCCTGACATCGCGGGTTTCGTCGCCAGGCTGCCTGGGCTGCGTTTCGCCGAGGTCGTCGCCGAGTCGGTCCACTTCGAGCACCCTCCCGAGGGTCTCCTGGCGCTCCGCGACCGTGGGGTCACGGTCGTGCCGCACGGGGTGCGGCTGTCGCTGGGCGGGGCGGAGCCGGTCGATCCGCGGAGGGTGGCCCACCTGGCCGGCTGCGCCGACCTGCTCGGCGCGCCGCTGGTCAGTGAGCACGTCGCGTTCGTGCGGGCCGGCGGTGTCGAGGCCGGGCATCTCCTGCCGGTGCCCCGGACCCGTGCCGCGCTGGCCGCGTTGACCGACAACATCGCGCGTACGTGCGCGGAGCTGCCGGTACCGCTCGCGCTCGAACCCGTCGCGGCGCTGTTCGACTGGCCCGACGCCGAGTACGACGAGGCCGGTTTCCTGGCCGAGTTGCTTGAACGTACCGACGCGATGCTGCTCCTGGACATAGCCAACGTGTACGCCAACGCCCGCAACCGTGGCGACGATCCCCTGGTGCTCCTGGACCGGCTGCCGCTGGAGCGGATCGCGTACGTCCACGTGGCCGGCGGTGCCGAGCGTGAGGGCCTCTACCACGACACCCACACCGACCCGGTGTCCGCGGAGGTGCTCGCCCTGGTGAAGGAGCTGTGCGCGCGGCATCGTCCCCCCGGCCTCCTGCTGGAGCGGGACGGCCGTTATCCGCCGGCGGGCGAGCTAGGGGACGAGCTGGACGCGCTCGCCGCGGCCTCCGGCCTGCCCCGCGTGACATGACGACGCGGGAGGAGCTCGCCGCTGCCCAGGCGGCACTGGTGGCCGCGCTGGTGGCGGGCGGGCCGACGCCGGCCGGCTTCGATACGGCACGGGTGGCCGCCGCGGCTCGCGCGCTGATGGGCAAACGGGCCGGGGAGGTCGCCCGAGCCTGGCCGTCCCTGGCGGCCGTTCACGGGCCCCGGTGGATGGCGGTCTTCGCAGAGTGGGCCCGCGACCGTCGCGCCCGGGGGGCGTGGCTGGACGGCTGGGACTTCGCCCGCGCCCACCGCGACTCCCTGCCGCCCGCCGCCGCGCTGGAGCTTCTGATGTGCGAGGCCGCGTGGCATCGGAGCGGTGACGGCGCGCCGCGGCGCCGCCACTTCTCCGCGAGCACCGCGCCGGGTGGCGTGCTCGTCCGCGTGTTCGGCCGCACCCGGCTCATCCCTCTCAGG
>DASQPY010000613.1:0-3102 GCA_035643735.1 Actinoallomurus sp.
GCATCTTGGCGATCTGGGCGAGGGTCTCGTCGTCAAGCGGCACCTCGGGCAGCGGTGGGAGCCAGCCGGTCTCCGGGTCATAACGCCGTACGACCTTGGCCGGCACTCCCGCGATCACGCTGTGGTCGGGGAACTCGCCACGTACGACGGCTCCCCCGGCGACCACGACGTTCCGGCCGAGGCGGGTGCCCGGCAGGATGATCGCCCCGGCGCCGAGCCAGCAGCCGGAGCCGATGGTGACGGCGTCGTTGACCGGCCACTGCCGTCCGACGGGGACGTTGGGATCGGTGTAGCCGTGGTTCTGGTCGGTGATGTAGACGTACGGCCCGGTGAACACGTCGTCGCCGATCTCGATCGACTTGTGCCCGACGATGTGGCTGCCGCGGCCGATCGAACATGCCTTGCCGATCGTCACGATCGGCTCCGGGCCCAGGTCGAGGCCGGGGACGAACCCGGCGGACAGCGTGACGTGCACGCCGATCAGTGTGTGGTCGCCGACACGGATCCACGGCTCACCGTAGATCGCGCCCGTCGGGAAGCCGATGCAGGCGCCCTCGCCCAGATAGGCGAACCGCCGGCCGGCGGGCGTGCTCGGCGAGATCTCGGCGTGTGTTCGGAGCCACTCCCAGGCACGGTGCACCGCCACCGCGATCACTCTGCGGCCTGCGGCGCCGAGTGAGGACTTGAGCGACATGGGAAAAGACGGTACCGGTAACCCGAATGTGGTTCGCCTTACGTCGCGGACTTGCGGCCTTTATCCCGGTCCTGGACGGCGACGGGCCCGGCCAGAGGACTGGCCGGGCCCGAACGGAGCCGCGATGGTGCGTGCTCAGCTGTTGCTGCGCGCGCTAGCGGTGCTGGAGTCCTCCGATACCGACGAGAGGTGCTCGGGGGAGGTCGACTCAGACGACCGCGCGGCGTTGCGGCGTGTCACGATCGCGCCGGCCGCGCCGATGGCACCGCCCGCGACGAGCAGTATCGTCGCGAAGCCGCGACGACGCCGTGGACTCGCCGGCTCGACCTTGCTCGCCGTACGGTGGAGCATCGCGCCGACCCGCGGCCCGACCTCGTCCTCGATGTACTGACCGGCCTGGTCGATCCGTGGTGCGCCCCAGTGGCGAGCGCTCTTCATCTGCTTCGCGGCGATCTTTCGTGCCTGACGAGTGGTGGGACCCACTCGCTCCGCGGCCTGGCGGGCACCCTTGGAAACGATCTCCTGAGCGTCCTGCAGGCGCGCGCTGTCGATGTTCACCTGCGGTATCTTCCGACTTCTGTTTCGTAGGGACATGGAAAGCCCTCCGTATGTGCGGTCTCGTCGGATCCTCTTCCCACGACAAGCGATGTCAATCACCGATCTGACAGGATGCGTTCACGCAGGGGTTGCACCTGCATGTCCTGACCGCTCTGAACACTCAGATCCCGATACGAGGAGGCAGTCTTCGTGGCTGAGAACCTCACCGCGACAGTGCGTACGACGATGGGCACCATCGTGTTGCGCCTTTTCCCCGAGCAGGCACCGAAGACGGTGCAGAACTTCGCCGGCCTGGCGGAGGGCTCGGCCGAGTGGACCGACCCGCGTACGGGCCGGCGCACCACCGACCCGCTCTACAACGGCACGATCTTCCACCGGGTGATCGACAACTTCATGCTCCAGGGCGGTGACCCCCTGGGCACCGGCACCGGCGGCCCCGGCTATGAGTTCGAAGACGAGATCCACCCGGATCTGCGCTTCGACCGGCCGTACCTGCTGGCCATGGCGAACGCGGGACCGGGCACCAACGGGTCGCAGTTCTTCATCACGGTCGTGCCGACGCCGCACCTGAACGGCCGGCACACGATCTTCGGCGAGGTCGTCCAGGGTAGTGAGATCGTGGACGCGATCGCCAAGACCGAGACCGACCGCAGCGACCGTCCGGTCAAGGACGTCGTTGTGGAATCGGTGACCATCGACCGTCGTTAGACAGGTACCGACACATAGAGGAAGACCACGATGAGCAGCGATACGCCGCAGGCTCAGGCTCCACAGGTCCCGACCTGCTACCGGCATCCGGGACGTGAGACGTACGTCAGCTGCACCCGATGTGATCGGCCGATCTGCCCGGACTGCATGCGCGACGCGGCGGTGGGACACCAGTGCCCCGAGTGCGTGCGCGAGGGCAACCGTACGGTTCGCGAGCCGCGGACGGTCTTCGGCGGACGGGTCGCCGCCAAGCCGACCGTCACGCTGGTGCTCATTGCCATCAACGTCCTCGCCTACGTCGGTGAGCTGGCCTCGCCGACGTTCGTCGACCGGTTCGAGATGCTCGGCCAGCTGAAGACGCAGTTCGGCCAGGTCATCCCGGGCTACGGCGTTGCCGACGGCGAGTGGTATCGCCTGATCACCGGGGCGTTCCTGCACGTGCCGCTGACCCAGGGCACCTTCGGTATCACCCACATCCTGTTCAACATGTGGGCGTTGTGGGTGCTCGGGCCGCAGCTGGAGCAGGTGCTGGGCCGGGCGCGTTTCACGGTCCTGTACTTCCTGTCGGCGCTGGGCGGCAACGTCCTGCTCTTCCTGGTCGACCCGGGACAGCCCGCGGTGGGCGCCTCGGGTGCGATCTTCGGCCTGTTCGCGGCGTTCTTCGTGGTCGGACGCCGCCTGGGGGTGGATACGAGGGGGATCGCCTTCCTTATCCTGATCAACCTGATGTTCACGTTCACCTTCTCCGGGATCTCCTGGGAAGGCCACGTGGGCGGGTTGATCACCGGCGCGGTCCTGGCCGCGGCGTTCGCGTACGCACCCCGCGGTCGGCAACAGGCCGTCCAGGTGGGCGCGTCCGCGGTCGTCGCGGCCGTCCTCGTCATCCTCACGATCATCCAGATGACGGCCCTCACCGCCTGAGCCCGGAGCGTCTAGACGGATGTTCCCCGGGTGTACCGGTGCTTGACGCCGCGGGGAAAGTACGCGCTGTCTCCGGCCGGGAGCAGAGTGACCTGTGGGAGCTGGTACTCCTCGGGTACGTAATGGGCGAACTCGCTGTTGAGGCGGCAGAGCTGGGTCCGGACGGACTCGGCCGCGATTCGTTCGCGCTGAGGGTCGGCCTCCTCGCCCGGCGCGAGTTC
>DASQPY010000614.1:0-4723 GCA_035643735.1 Actinoallomurus sp.
CGGCCAGCTCGCGATCGACGCGGGGATGGTCGTTCAGCACCCGGGAGACCGTCGCGCGCGAGACACCGGCCGCCCGTGCGACATCACCGATCGTAGGTTCGGCGCGTTCACGTCCCACGTCACGCATCATAGGCCGGAAACCGATTTCTCCAGGCGTCAGGGGCGGTGCTACGCCGGAACGCCAGCAGCCCGACCCTGTTTTCGTCGGGCACACGCTAGGGCGCGATCCGCCCGGCAGGGCACTCCGCAGGTGATCGCCGGGTATCTGGCCGTCGCCGGACCGCGGTCCGTACGATGCTCGTTCGCTCGTCGCTCCGGCTCCCGGATCTATTGACGATTCGGATGAACGGTGCTGGACTGCCGTCTCAGAAACCGGTTTCTCGTGAGGCTCGCCGTCGACGCGCCCGCTGACACAACGGCGGTGCGGGCACGCCGACGTAAGTGGCACCTGGCCGGGCTGCGCACCGACCATCGAACGGGCCTACGGGCACAAGCCGACGACGGCGGTGGGCGAGGCCACCGTGATCGACCCGCAGATCTATAGGACATGGGAGCCTGCACATGGGCAGCATGAATCGTCCCAGTACGAGCCGATCCGTTCGACGGTCATTGCTAGCCATCGGATTGGTGACCGGACTGACAGCCTCCGGCGCCGCGGTCGCCGACGCCGCGGTGACATCGGGCGCCCCGGCCGACGCAACCGCGATCACCCTGACCCCGTCGAGCGATCCGGGCAGCGGGGCGATCAGCGGGCGCAATCTCGGATTCTCCGTCGAGTCCGCCGACTTCGCGCACGGGTTCCTGACCAAGGCGAGGATGTCGCAGTGGCTCAAGACGCTCGGCAAGCACGGCGTACTCCGGCTGGGCGGCTACTCGATGGATCTCGTCTGGCCGGCGTTCGGCGCCTACCGGAACTCGCCCGCGCCCTCGCAGGCGATCGGCGGCACGGTGGACCAGTCCGACCTCGACCAACTGAGGGCACTGCTCCACGACAGCGGCTGGAAGATCACCCTCGGCGTGCCGCTGAAGTCGATCATCGACCCGTCGCAGATCAAGAGCCCCACCAAGGACCCGTCTCCCGCGGTGACGCTCGACCAGGCCGTGGCCGAGGTCAAGGCGGCCCACCGGACCCTCGGTGACGACATGCTGGCCGTGGAGATCGGCAACGAGTACGACAACGTCACGACGCTGGCGCCGGCCGAGTACTACGCGACGATGAAGCGGTACTACGCGGCCATCAAGCAGGCCGTCCCGGACACCAACATCAGGGTCACCGGCCCGTCGGCCAACACGGCCACGACGAACACCCAGCTCGACGGGTTCGTGTCCGCGGTGCAGGCCGACACGGCCGGCGACCCGCGACACATGATCTCCGAGCTGACCAACCACCTTTACCCTCAAAGCCACTGCGGTACGTCGAACGCGACGATCGCGGGGCTGATGTCGACGAACACGTACATCACCGACCGGAACAAGCTGCAGGGCATCATGGACATCACCGGGCGCCTGAACGACGGGATGCCCGCGGTGATCAACGAGTCCAACAGCGCGTCCTGCAGCGGCCAGCCCGGAGTCAGCGACACCTACGCCAGCAGCCTCTGGTCGCTGGACTACCTCATGCAGACGGCCCAGAGCGGAGTCGCCAGGCTGCAGTTCCACACCAACACCGCGGCGATCTGCGGCGACTTCCAGCCGCGTGACTCGGTGAACTATCCGATCTCCTACCGGTACTACGGGGCTTTCTGCGCCGCGGACCAGCACGCCCTGGACACCAACCGGTTGTCGGCCGCACCGCTCTACTATGGCCTGTGGGCGTTCCGTCAGGTTCCCGACGGGAAGTTCCTCAACGTCAACCTGCCGGACACCGCCCTGCCGCAGCTGCGCGCGTACGCGGTCAAGAGCCGGAACGGGCAGCTGACGATGGTGCTCATCAACATCCAGGACCCGGCCACCTCAACCAGCACGACCGACACGGTGACGGTGAACCTGCCATCGGCCTACCGCGGCGGGAGTGCGGTGACGCTGCAGAGCACTGCTGCAGGCGGCCTGGCTTCGCTGGACGCGTCCGGCATCACGCTCGGCGGCCGTAGTATTTCCGATCGCGGCGTCCAGTCCGGCAGGCCGAGCGCCACACAGGTGCACGTCACCGGGGGGCAGTCGACGATCTCGGTCGCCCCGGGCACCACACAGATCATCACCTTCCGCGCACCGGTGAAGTCATGACAACCGGCGAAGACCTCGCCCACACCTGAACGGCGCCCTCACCGTGAGCCGTCTTGTCTGCCATCGTGCGGCTACCTGTCACCGTGCAGGGTGATCACGGTGGCTTCACCCGCTGCGACGGTGATCGTCATCGTGCCGCCCTTGATCCGCTGGACGGCCGGGCGGAAGCCCGGCCAGGTCCCGTCCGCGGCGACCTGACGGTCGTCGATCCCCACTTGGGGGGCGTCGAGCGTCCGGCCTGTGCCTGCCGGGTCGTACGGGGTCATCCGGTCGACCAGCGCCGAGGAGCCGGGCACGGCGACCGTGAGCGTCTCCGGCTGCTCTCCTTTGTTGATGAGGAACAGCCTTCGCTCGGCACCCGCGCCCTCGACCCGCCATGCCTTCACCTGCGACGAGCTGCTCACCGCAACCGGACGTAGCCCACGCCCGCCCTGGGCGAACCGCCCGAACAGCAGCGCCGCGTAGTACAGCGGTGCCGCGGTCGGCGCGCCCATGGCCGGGGTCGGATCGTAGTCGATCGGGTTGTAGTAGCCGTTGCCCTCCTCGGGGGCGAAGAACGCGCGTACCTCGGCATTGTGGAAGTTCACGCCGATCGCGCCGGTGCCACAGGACGCGTTCGCCCCCGGCGACCCGGGCGGCTGCGGGCACGCGGCGTGGAACATCAGGTCGAGTCCGTACGCCGCACTCGCGGCGACGTTGCTCACCCCGTCCGCGCCGCGTCCGGCCGCGGTGTTCGTCTCCTCCAGCCGGTACCGGAGGCCGTGCCGTGCCGCCTCCAGCGCATGGGTGTACGCCTGGTAGTCCAGGCTCGCCATGTGCTCGTCGGACAGCAGGGCACCAATGCTCGGGCAGCGGTACGGCTTGTTCGGGCACGTGCGGGCCAGTGGGTAGAAGTGATCGCTCGCGTACGCGCCGAAGGCACCGGCCCGTGCTCTCGTCTCCGCCACGCCGGTGTCAAGGATCCGCGGCCAGTCCCAGAAGTACCTCGTCGGCACGGTGCGGTGGTCGACGTCCTGCCAGGGCAGGATGTCCTCGCTGGTGCTGGGGGCGATGAACGGGAACGGGCCGGAGACGCCAGGGGCGGAGTACGTGCTCAGGTCGTTCAGATAGCGGTCGAGGTTGGAGCCGTAGGACAGGTCCGGCTCGTTGCCCAGCTCAATGCCGGCGACGTCGCGTTCGGCGCCGGCGAAGGCCGGTTCGACGCCCTGCGTGACGAAGGTACGGGCGTGGTCCGGGCTGACGAACGGCCGTGACGCACTGGGCGGGGACATCGCCGTTCCCAGGACGACGCCCCAGGACGGCCGCTTCGCGTCACGCTTGTCGACGGTGTCCAGGGTGGACCGGACGTACGCCAGGTCCTCCGGCGTGATCACCTGGTTGGTGTTGGGCGCGGACGGCTCGAACGGCATGACGTCCTGAGAGGAACCGCCGATGCGCAGCACCCCGGTGCCGAGGTTGGACAGCAGGTTGGTGAAGGCCGGCCGAGCGCCCGGTCCCATGTAGCGCTCGACCAGCGACCATTCAATGCTGAAGCCGACGAAGTGACTGGAGATGCGGCCTTGATCCTCATGCCGGGGATCCAGGGTCACCGACGCGTGCGCGGGTGACTCCGCGACGCTCGTGCCGGGCTGTGCCAGGAGAGCGGCGGCCGCGAGCAACGCCGCCACCCGTGATCGAGCGCTCATGAATTCCCTTCGGAGGCGATGACCAGGCCGGCGAAGCGCCAGTACCCGCCGGGGTTGTCGGCGGTGAAGTCGAGGTCGACGTTCCGGCCGGACGGTCCCCACGCCCGACTCTCATGTGAGCTCCTTCGAGGTCGAGCCCGAGAAACCGGTTTCCGAAATGCAGTCCAGTCCAGCACTGTGCGCCCGGATCGTCAATAGATGGGCAGGCCAGCCCTACCGGGCGGGCTTGCCGGTGGATTCCCGAATGATGAGGCTCGGCGCCAGGTGGACGGACGTCGTCGCCCGTGCCTGCGGGTGTGGCGCCGCAGCCGCGGCAGATGGTCGGGCGCAGGCGTGTTCATGGGTTACATCTTGGTCAGAGCGAGGCGATGGTGTGGGTGATCAGGTAGGTGAGGGCGGCGACGAGCCCGGCGCCGGGAAGGGTGAGGATCCAGGCGGTCACGATTCTGCGGGCCATACCCCAGCGGACGGCGGACAGGCGGCGGGTGGCGCCGGCGCCCAGGATCGCTGAGGTGATGGTGTGGGTGGTGGACACGGGTGCTTTCCAGATGAAGGCGGTGGCGTACAGGACGGACGCGGCGCTGATCTCGGCGGCGAATCCGCGGGGCGGGTCCAGGTACACGATCCGGCGTCCGAGGGTGCGGATGATGCGCCAGCCGCCGGCGTAGGTGCCGGCGGCCATGGAGGCGGCGACGGCGACGATGACCCATGCGGGGATCGCGAAGGTGTGCTGGTGGCCGGCGGTGACCAGGGCGAGCACGATGACGCCCATGGTTTTTTGGGCGTCTTGCAGACCGTGGCCGAGTCCCATGCCG